>CAYLRW010000048.1:0-12622 GCA_964386405.1 uncultured Acidaminococcales bacterium
GTCTTGGTAGCTCAGCAGGATAGAGCGACTGCCTCCTAAGCAGTAGGTCGTGAGTTCGAATCTCGCCCAGGACACCAAAGTACATAGGCCGCCTTTAGGGCGGTTTTTTTGGCAAGAAAGAGGATTTTAACATGTCTGATGATCAAAAATATATGCAAATAGCATTAGCTGAGGCACAAAAGGCTGCAGATTTGGGCGAAATACCTATTGGAGCGGTACTTGTAATTGATGATGAAATTATCGCCAAGGCTCATAATATGCGAGAGACTTGGAAAGATGCCACCGCTCATGCCGAAATGATCGTTATCCGTGAGGCGTGTGAGAAACTTGATAGATGGCGCTTGAGCGGCGCAACTCTTTATGTGACGATTGAACCTTGCCCAATGTGCGCTGGTGCAATTGTTATGAGCAGGATCAGCCGCTTAGTTTATGGCAGCCCGGACAGCAAAGCCGGCGCTGCGGAATCTTTGTTCAACGTTGTGAATAATCCAGCCCTTAACCATATGGTAGATGTTGTCAGCGGTGTCTGCGGCGAAGAATGTACTAAGGCAATGAAAGATTTCTTTAAAAAGAGACGTAACGAAGCCAAACAAAATAAGCAGAATTAATTTCACCTCTATTATAAAAGTTATGTTTTATGATATAATATGTGATGTTATTGATATATTTAATTGGATGGGTGTCCGAGTGGTCGAAGGTGCTTGACTCGAAATCAAGTGTACGGCGACGTACCGTGGGTTCGAATCCCACCCCATCCGCCATAACAAATGACTTGGTAAAAGGAAGACATGAATTATTTGATTCATGTCTTTATTTATTTGCCGAGGCTGTTTGCCATTAACACAGACTTGTTTATTTGATATAATAAAGCTATCAAGATGGATAAATGCTTTGTTTTTATTAAAGGAGGAATATGAAGATGCTTGCAGTAAATACAAAGGCTCCCGACTTTACTTTACAGGATAAGGACGGTAACTCGGTATCTTTATCGGATTTTCACGGCAAAAAAATCATCCTTTATTTTTACCCAAAAGATAATACTCCTGGGTGTACCCGCCAAGCTTGCGCTTTTGCGAAAGCCTATGACGAATTCAAAAAAGATAATATTGTGGTAATTGGCATCAGCAAAGATAGTGTTGCTTCACATCAAAAGTTTGCAGAAAAATATAGTTTGCCGTTTGTTATACTTTCCGACCCTGAACTCTTAGCAATCAAGGCCTATGATGTCTGGCAGGAAAAGAAACTATATGGCAAGGTGAGCATGGGTGTAGTACGTACTACCTACATCATCAATGAGCAAGGCATTATTGAAAAGGTTATGCCAAAAGTTAAGCCTGATACTAATGCGGCGGATATTTTAGCTTACCTGAAGAACGGGTAGCCTGAAGATTGGCTTCTAGGTTTGATGATTAGCAGAAAATCACATAGAATTGAAGGTCACTGCGAATGTTTTTGCATTTTCAGTGACCTTTTTTATAATTAATGTGTAAAACATGTTGCTATGATGATTTTATAAAAGTGTGGACGCAAAATTAATGAATATTTAACATCTTCTTTACCTGTTCATAAGCAAACCTTAACAATGATACTTTATACTGGAACCATATAATAAGTGGGAGGTAGATTAAATGAGTAGCAGAAAAAAAGTTGCCTTAATAGCTGCCAGTATGGTTTTGAGTACATCCTTATCCGCATTTGCCATGCCATTGGAAAAAATTGGAACTGGTTTTGCCAAAAATGTAATCGTTTTGATTCCGGACGGTATGAGCCAGGATGGAGTCACTCTTACCAGATGGCTTTACAATGACGGAGCACCTTTAAATCTGGACGCAATAACTTCTGGCTTGGTACGTACGCATAATTCCGATACACCGATTGCTGATTCAGCACCAGCTGGTACAGCAATGGCAACTGGACATAAAACGCAGGATAAACTAATTGCAGTAAAAGGTAAAGCCGCTACTTTGTATGGCAGTAATGCTGATGATGTTAAAGAAGCTTTGTCCCCTTTGGCTACTGTGCTGGAGCTTGCTAAAACGCAGGGCAAGGCAACAGGATTGGTTGTTACATCTGAAATCATGCATGCTACACCGGCTGATTTTTCCGCTCATGCTGTGAGTCGCAAAAATTACAACGATATTTCTGAACAGCAAGTTTTCCAAAATATGAATGTTGTTTTGGGCGGGGGCTACAAATTTTTTACCCCTGCAGAGAGAGAAGACAAACAAGATTTGATTGGCGAGATTAAAAACCAGGGCTATCAGCTTGTCACCAATAAAAACCAATTAAGTGCAATTACTGATGGCAAGGTTTTTGGCCTATTTGCACCTGCAGATTTACCTTATGAACTTGATCGCAAGCAGGACGAACCGGCATTAGCTGAAATGACCAGCAAGGCTATTCAGCTGCTAGCAAAAGATAAAGATGGTTTCTTCCTGATGGTAGAAGGGTCCAAGGTAGATTGGGCAGCCCATAATAATGCCCCGGCAGCTTTAACGGGTGACATTAAAGCTTTTGATGATGCCGTTGGCATGGCACTTAATTATGCTAAAACCAACAAAGATACACTGGTTATTGTAGCAAGCGATCATGGTAATGGTGGTATTTCGATGGGTAATGAAGCAACCAACGGCAATTACTCAACACTGCCGATAAGTGCTTTCACAGATACGCTGAAAAAAGTAAAGATGACTGAAGAAACTTTAGCTAAAGCTATAACCAATAATGAAGATCAAACCAGTAATCTGATTAAGACAAATTTTGGCTTTGTGCCAACAGAAGCTGAGATCAATTCTGTTATGACGGCTGGCTCTGAGGATGCGAAAATGAAAGTGCTGCGCACGATACTGAATAAGCGTTCTGACTTAGGCTGGACGACCGGCGGTCATACTGGCGAGGATATAGCATTATATGTTTATGCTGACAATTATAAAAATCAGCTAACCGGCACAGTACAAAATTCTGATATTGGCAAGTATATTGCTAAAGCCATAGGCGGTGACCTGGATAAAACCAGTGAGCAGCTATTCGTGCCTTCAACTGCTTTTGGCAAATATGGGGTAAAATGTGCTATCGACAACAGTGATGCTAAAAACCCTTCGTTTGTGCTGACAAAAAATGGGCACGCCTATAGATTCCAGGAGAACAGGAATTATTTCGAGGGCCCGGAAGGTAAAATTACATTCAATGGAATTGTAGTATATAATGGTAAAGAAGTTTTCATTCCGCAAGAAGCTTTGAAAATGCTGAAATAATTGAGTAAGATAGCGTAGAATATTGCAGAAAAAAACACCGCAAAAACGCGGTGTTTTTTTATCTGTCATATTATTGATTGAAGGCTGTTATCGGGGTTATCAATCTTGCAATAAATCGAGAAAATGCTTGCTTGCTGCTGATAAACGTCGGTTTTTGGACCAGACAATGGCAGTTTGCGTAGAAAGTGTTGGCTCAATGATTGTTTTGTAGATGATTGTTGAATCTGTTACCAGGCCTTCTGTTGATTTAGGCACCAACGCCAGACCAATGCCTTTTTTTGCCCAGAGAATATTCATGATAATGCCATTGCACAAACAAACTATATTGGGTTTAAACCCGGCAGCAGCGCACCAGCTTGTAAACAATGACTTCCACCTGATGGGAACGATCAGCGGCTGGTTGGCGAGTTCATTCAACCTTATGGTGGTTTGAGCTTCACCTAAGGCGGCATCCTTTTTCATGGCGATGACCAAGGGTTCATCAGGCATAATAATTGAATTGTAGATGTCTGAGTCAAAAGGTGCTCGTATGATGCCAACTTCAATAATACCTTTGTCTAACAATTCTAAAATGCGATAAACATCACCTTCCCAGACCTGCAAGGTGACATTAGGATACAAATGGCGGAATTGATTGACTAATTCTGGCAAGAGAATGGCACCGGAGGTAGTAACTGTCCCGATAGAAATTGTACCTGCGGCACCGGAATTAAACTCGGAAACTTCTTTTACTGTTCCTTCCACTAAATTCAGAATCTGCTCTGTGCGTTCACGCAGTAATTGACCAGCTTCAGTCATCTTTATCCTGCGACTGCCACGTTCAAAAAGCTGAACGCCTAATTCGTCTTCTAATATTTTCATCTGCCTGCTTAGTGCTGGCTGTGCAATATTAAGCTGCCTTGAGGCATTGCTGATGTTGCCTTCATCGACAATAGCCTGAAAATACTTCATGATACGAATATCCATTTTATCTATCACCATACTTTTTTGTTATATTACTAATACAATTTAGATAATATTATTATATATTTGCCTGTGCTATAATTCAATAACTATAAGGGAGAATATGCAAAGAAGACGTGGCATGAATTATTTTGGAAAGAAGGCATGTTTTTTTGGAACAAAACTGGCGTAAAAATCTGGCCATACTATGGTCGGCGCAATTTATAGGAATGAGTGCAATAACTGGTCTGACTTCTTTTTTGCCGCTTTATGTAGCACATCTTGGGATAGCTGATGCGGCAGAAGCAGCAATGTGGGCAGG
Source organism: uncultured Acidaminococcales bacterium (assembly GCA_964386405.1). Lineage (GTDB taxonomy): Bacteria > Bacillota > Negativicutes > Acidaminococcales > Acidaminococcaceae > RZYP01. The sequence continues at coordinate 4,519 of CAYLRW010000048.1, forward strand.
AGTTTTAATTGGAGCAGCTTCGTTTTGCGCGGCACTATCAAATCCTTTCTGGGGTGCCATGGCTGACCGCAAAGGACGCAAGCCAATGGTGGAAAAAGTGCTTCTGATGTTTGGCATTATTATGATCATCATGGCCTTTGCAAGTAATGTTTATCAGCTTTTTGTCCTGCGTATATTGCAGGGACTTTGTGGTGGTTTTGTAGCAGCTTCCACTGCTCTTGCGGTCAGTCTATCACCAAAGGAGCAGATTGCTGCAACAATAGGTATTTTTCAGACTGCATTGATTGTTGGCGGTGCGGCAGGACCAATGATTGGCGGCTTAATAGCGGACAATTTTGGCTACCAACAGCCATTTTTCGTTTTTGGTTCACTCTGTATCCTTGCTCTTTTAGTAATACATTTTAGTATTACTGAAAGCTTTACACCTGTCATAAAAAGTGAAAGACCGTCTTTGAAGTCTGTTTTTCAATATATTTGGTCATTGGCGGATTTGAGGGTAATGCTGCTTATTCAATTTCTGACGCAGTTTGCTATTCAAAGCATTGGCCCTATTTTGCCGCTCTATATCCGCTCAATGGTTTCCAATGACAGTAATCTTGCCAGCATATCTGGCACAATAATAGCTATCGGAGGCATCGCCAGTGCTTTTGCGTCTGGCAGCATGGGTTTTTTGATCAATAGATATTCGCATAAGCAAATTATGATTACAGCATCTTTGCTTGGCAGTATCTCTTTTATCGGCCAAGTTGCTGCCGATAGTATTATGACTTTGGCTGTACTGCGCTTTGTTAACGGACTATGCATTGGCGCAATGATTCCAAGTTCCAACACCATAATTACCTATTTGATTCCGGAAACAAAACGCGGGGCTGCCTTCGGTATTACCAGCGCCTTTGCGTTGATGGGCAATGTCATAGGACCAATTTCTGCTGGTCTCTTGACCATGGCATATGGATTCCAATCAATCTTTTGGGTAACGGCCATATTTTTTCTTTTGATAGCAATTCTGCTTTTAACAAAAGTAAAGGCTAACTATACATTTGATACCAAGGAAAATGATATAACAGCATAATTGGCAAGAGTCTATGTTATAATCCTTGTAGATGAAAGAGATACAGGGGAGATGTTTTTATGACTCAATGTTCCTGGCCTGGCCAGAATGAAATGATGAGAGCATACCATGACAATGAGTGGTGCGTGCCAAGCTTTGATGATACCTATATTTTTGAAATGTTGAATTTGGAAGGCGCGCAGGCTGGTTTATCTTGGAGTATCGTACTTGCAAAAAGAGCAGAATACCAAAAAGCTTTCAGAGGTTTTGACATAAACTATTGCGCGCAGTTGAACGACGAAGACCTGGAATCAATCAGACAAGATTACAATGTAATAAAGAATTTGGCAAAAATAAAAGCCGTTAGAAGCAATGCTGCTGCTGTTATCCAATTAAAGAAAGAGTTTGGCAGCTTCTCTGATTTTTTGTGGAGCTATGTTAATTTTAAGCCTGTTGTAAATGGTTGGGAAAAAGAGGGACAGGTACCGGCAAAGAGCGAGTTATCCGAGCAAATAAGCAAAGATTTGAAAAAGCGTGGTTTCAAATTTGTGGGGCCGGTGATTATCTATTCCTTCCTGCAGGCAATTGGCATGGTTGATGACCATATAAAAACGTGCTCGCAACATACTTCTAATAGATGAATTGTAAAATTAGAATTTTACTTTTTCGTCACAAGTAGAAGATTGACAGAAAAAGTTATTGGTTGTACAATTGAGTTAGCAAAAGCTAACTGATTGGAAGGGAGAAAAAGAATGGCAAATTATGTGGTTGGTGGAGTGGTTGCTGTGTTAGTAATCTTAGCCTTGCGCAGCCTTATGAATAAGAAAAAAGACGGTGGTTGCTGCGGCGGCTGTTCTGGTTGTTCAAAGAATTGCAGCTTAAATGGCAAATAGGGCGAAAAAACATTGAATTTTTGTAAAGTACGGGTTGCAATTTCCTGTAACCGGTAAAAAGCTTCTTGCCTAAAAATTGTTGTTATAACAGTCATTATTTGGTCGTAAGATTTTGCAAATAACTTTAGACATTTTTGTCTTAAATTATTTGCGCGGGCGGCGAAATAATGGCTGTTTTTGTTTTCAGTTGGCGTTGTGAGCGTTTTGGCTTAAAATAGAAGAGTAAACGGACTTAAAAATGAAGGAAAAGTCCAAAGGGTCCCCTTTGGACCTATTTGCGCAGAAGAGGGGAAGGTCATTATGAAAAAGGTTGTAGTTATTACTACGGGCGGGACAATCGCTATGAAATATGATCCGGTGACGAAGGGACTTGTGCCTGCAGTCAGCGGAGAAGACTTGGTTGAAGCTGTGCCTGAACTGGCAAAAATTGCGGAAGTTGAGGTAGTCGAATTTTCCAATGTGCCTAGTGGTCATGTTACACCGAAGATGATGTTTGAACTGGCCAAGTTGGCTGATAAATATGCTGCCAGAGAAGATGTCTCTGGCATCGTTATTACTCATGGTACAGATACGCAGGAAGAGACAATTTATTTGTTGAGCCTTGTGGTGGAGACTGATAAACCTGTCTGCATTACAGGGGCGATGCGTGGTGCTTCGGAGATGGGACCGGACGGACCTGCGAATATTCTGGCGGCGGTGAAGGTAGCGGCTTGCAAAGAAGCGGCCGGAAGAGGAGCAATGCTGGTTTTTAATGATGAAGTTCATGCGGCGGCAGAAGTGACAAAAACACATACGACTTCTTGTTCGACTTTTGCTTCTCCCGGCTGGGGGCCAATCGGGCATGTTTATTTTGACAAGGTTTCTTTCAGGAGAAGACCGGAAAATCTTCAGAAAATCAGAACGGAACTCATTGAGGATGATGTCTATCTGATTAAGACTGTAGCGGGAATGGATGACTATTTATTTAAATGCTTAGCGGCAAAACCGGCGAAAGGTGTTGTGGTAGAAGCTCTTGGCTGCGGCAATGTTCCTCTTGGCGCCAAGCAAGGTATAGAATATATTCGTTCCTGCGGCATTCCTGTAGTGCTTGCGACAAGAGTTCATACAGGCAGAGTTGTCCCTGCCTATAGCTATGAGGGAAGTGCTTTGTCGATGGCGGCAAGTAATATCATTTTGGCTGGGGAGCTTACCGGCCAAAAAGCCAGAATTAAACTGATGTTGGTCTTGGGTATCACCAAAGATGTTGATGCAATAAAAAAATATTTCGATTAAAACATTATAATGTATACACATAATTTTAAAAAGTGTAAAAATTTTACAAAATAAGACATAATTGAAAAGCGAACGTTCGAAGTTTACAAAAAATGTTTAGTAAAAGTATTGACATGGTGAAACTATGCGTTTATACTAAACACATAGTTTATGACGGCAGCGAGGCCGAATTGTTTTCTCCAAACAATTCGGCCTTTTTTGCCAATAAATAGGGGTATAATTAAGTAAAAACTAAAAAAACAGATTTTTGAACAGAATTTCTGTCTTTGATGTGTCCAGGTGGTGCGAAAATGTGTTTTTAAGAAATGCATGGGCCGAGATTGATTTGGGAGCTATTGCTCACAATATCAAGGAAGCTAAGAAAAAGGTTAGTGAAGGAACCAAATTATGTGCAGTTGTGAAAGCCGATGCTTATGGGCACGGAGCAACAGAGGTTGCGCAAACAGCATTGACTGCCGGCGCAAGTTTTTTGGCTGTGGCCTTGCTGCAGGAAGCGGTAGAATTGAGAGACGCCGGAATTAAAGCGCCAATCTTGATTTTGGGAGCTTTGCAGGAAGACTGTGCTGAAGAAACAGTAAAAAATGAAATCAGTCAGTCTTTATTTACTTTAAGAAGCGCAGAACTGCTTTCGGCGGCTGCGGTTAAATTAGGCAAGAAAGCAAAGGTGCATTTAGCAATTGAAACAGGTATGAACCGTATCGGAGTTCCACCGGAGCTGGCGGGAGAATTTGCCGCTGCAGTTGCCGCATTACCTGGTATTGAACTTGAAGGTGTTTTTTCACATTTTGCTATGGCTGATGCCAAAGATAAAACCTTCTGCCATGAACAGTACGCGAAATTTCAAAAGGCGTTGTTTGCAATTAAGAGCAGAGGTATTACAGTACCAATTAAGCATATATCCAACAGCGCCACGATTTCAGAGTTGCCGGAGATGCAGCTGGATATGGTTAGACAGGGTATCACCTTATATGGCCTGTGGCCTTCGGATGATGTTGCCCATTGCCTTAATTACGAACCGGCTATGAAGCTGAAAACCAAGATTACTTTTGTTAAGCAAATAGAAGCAGGTGAAACAGTTGGCTATGGCAGAACTTTTAAGGCTGACCGGCCAACAAAAATAGCTACTTTGCCTTTGGGTTATGCCGATGGCATCAGCCGCAAGGTTTCCAATAAAGGTTATGTGTTGCTCAAAGGGCAAAAGGCACCTATTGTAGGCAGGGTTTGTATGGATCAGTTTATGATAGACGTCACAGATATAGAAAATGTAGAGATTGGTGATGAAGTGCTTGTTTTCGGCAGTAGAGAATTGTCAGCAGATAAAGTTGCCGAATGGACAGAAACTATAAGTTATGAAGTGCTCTGTGCTGTAAGTAAAAGAATTCCTAGAATTTATATAAATAGATAAATAGAGATATATAAATCTGGTTGTTCAGCCGCAAGGCTCAGCAATATAAAAAAGTACTTACTAAAACAAAGGAGTGAATGGCTAATGAGGGGTAAATTATTAGCAACAGCAATTTCGGCAATGCTAGCGGTGTCGGTAGTTGCAAGTGGTTGCGGTGGGGGCAGCAAGGCTTCTGACGAAATTAAAATCGGTGTTGTCGGTGAGATGACTGGAAGCAATGCAACCTATGGAACATCAATGGTCAATGGCATGAAATTGGCAGTAAAAGAGATTAATGATAAAGGCGGCGTCAACGGCAAGAAAATTAATCTTGTGGTAGCTGATGATAAGAGCGAACCTGCCGAAGCTGCTAATGCAATGTCTAAGTTAATCAATCAAGATAAGACACCTGTAGTAATGGGTATCTTCACCAGCTCTAATGCTATTGCTGCAGCAAATGTAAGTGAAGCTGCCAAGGTTCCTTTCCTGGCAATTGGTGCAACCAATCCAAAAGTAACTTTGGATGAGAAAACCGGTAAAGTTAAACCAAATACCTTCCGTGTTTGCTTCATTGATCCTTTCCAAGGAACAGTAGGTGCTAACTTCGTACTCAACGAATTAAAATTGAAAAAAGCTGTAGTTTTTGTTGATAACAGCAGCGATTATTCCAAAGGTTTAGCTTCTTTCTTCAAACAAGCTTATACATCTAAAGGCGGCGAAATCGTCGGTGAAGAAGCATATCTCCAAAAAGATACTGATTTCAAAGCAGTTTTGACCAAAATCAAAACTATGAACCCTGAAGTTCTCTATGTACCTGGTTACTACGAAGAAGTTGGCAAAATTGTAAAACAAGCTCGTGAATTGGGCATGAATTTACCGATTGTCGGCGGCGACGGCTGGGATAGCCCGAAACTTGCTGAAATTGCTGGTGCTGCTTCATTGAATAACACCTTCTTTACCAACCACTATTCACCAGATGATACTAGTGAAGCTTCCAAAGCTTTTGTTGATGCTTACGTAAAAGCTTACAATCAAAAGCCAGATGCTCCGGCAGTACTTGGTTATGATGGTGCACGTTTGATCGCTGATGCTATCTCCCGTGCAGGCGGTACAGATGCTGCTAAAGTTGCTAAGGCTATTGCCGAGACTAAGAACTATAAAGCCGTTACCGGCGACACTTCCTTGAACGAAACTCATGACGCAGTAAAGAGCGCTGTTATCATTGAATTCAAAGATGGTAAACAAGCATATCGCGCAACTGTTAAACCTTGATTTTGACAAGGACATTTGAATAGCTTTCCCTTAATTGTGGCTGTTACTGGCTTAGGCTGGTAGCAGCCACTCTATTTTTGTCCGGCAGGAAATATGATGAGCCGCGGCGAATGAATACTATCTGATAATTTAATTCTGAAGATATGTATGGAGGAGATAGAGATGACTGAAGAAGAATGGAATGAGTATGTGGATTTTGCTTCCGGTGGTGAATGGCCGATACCGAGAGGCATGATCAGCGATTACAATAACTGGCTTTGCCGTTCTATTGTCGGCAGGGCTCTGTACTTTCGCGACAAGGTTGAACCTGCCATGACGGTTCTTGCTACTGTTGTTGAGGTTGAGCCATCAATGGAGAAAGCCGCAAAGGGAATGTCTGAGGCAGAACACAAAATTCTTTGTCTCAGAGATATTGCCAAAATAATTTGGGGTTTGACCAAAAATACTGAGGCTGCACTTAATTACTGGGATCAAGCCATTGCACTCTGCGCAAGGTACCAGTATGCCTTTGTTAGTGTTGCTCGCGGCGAGATAAGTTATGGCCGTCTTATTATGCTAGTAGCTGCAGGTCAGGAGGAGCAGGCTTGCAATGAAGCACGTGCCATGACTGGCAATGAGCGTTTTGAGAGAGATGGCATCAACAGCTATCGATACTTTGCTTATCGTTTTCTTGCGGAGCGTGAATATGCCAAAGGGAATGTTCAAAAAGCTGTATTGCTCTATGAAAAAGCTTTTTGTTATTATCCGAAATCCGCTGAGGGCGAACGCGACTATGCTGCGGCAGCTAAGATGAGTGAGCCGGAAGAACGTTATGCTAAGTATCAGCACATGAGTTCCATGCAGTATTTGCAATGGGAGATGACCTGCTGATTAATCGACTGATTAAAACATTTTAAATACAAATTCCCTTAAACTTGGTAAAATGGTTTCATACTGTATCGTATTTTTACGGAGGGGATGGGTTTAATATATGTTTTTAAAGAAAAAGATGATCTTAATGGGCTTGGTGTGTTCGTTGTCAATTCCTGCCGTTGCATCTGCTGAGGGTTTTGGTATTAATGAGTGGAGTGCGGAAGGCGTGGCGATGGGCGGAGCAAGAATGTTTGCGGAAGATGATGCTGCAAATGTTGCTTACAACCCGGCCTCTATTACCAAGGTGAAAGGTACTGCCTGGAAATCCGGCGCAGTCTATATTAGTCCGCATGGTAAATATAAAGCCTATGATAAAGATGGCAATATGATTGAATCTGGTAAGAATGTTGTTAATCCGGGTATTTTGCCTTATTTTTACTATGTTGACCAGATTGATGAAAAACAGTGGTTCGGTATAGGAGCCTTCACGCGTTTTGGCATGATTTCCGAATTTGGTAAAGATTCTATTGTTTCTACTAATGCATATTCTTCTGAGTTGAAAGGCATGAGCATTACACCTACTTACGCCTGGAAACCGGACACGAAAGTTAGTGCGGCTTTAGGTGCGGAAATCAACTATGTTGGTTTAAATTTAAAGAAAAAAATAGCTGGCGGAGCATTTGATTCTGAAACAGATGGCGAAAGTACGGCTTTAGGCTGGAATGCTGCTGTCAATTATGAGTTTGATAAGAAGAATGAAATAGGTCTTGTTTATCGTTCGCGCATTACACATACCATGGATGCTGATTTCACCTCTACCTATAGTGCTTTGAACTCCAAGGCTCATGGCAAGGTAGTATTGCCGGATAGCTATGCTATTGGTTATAATCACAAGTTTGATGATAAGACACGCGTTGAATTAAACGGCACCTACACCAGGTGGAGCACATATGATAAACTTTTAATGACTTTCGATAATGGCATGGTTAGCAATGATGCCAAGAATTGGCAAAACGGCTGGCGGTATGCGATTGGACTGGAACGCAAACTGAGTGATAAATATACTTTGATGGCTGGTTTTGCCTACGATGGTTCCATAATACCGGATGAACATGCTGATTTCATGATTCCTACCGGTAATCGACGCACTTATTCGTTAGGAACACAATATCATGATAAGAACCAGACTGTATCCTTAACACTTGGACATTTGGATATTGGCGACAAGGATATCAGCCCGAAGTCTGGTGATAAGTTTGCTACGGTGCATACCAATGGCAATTATGCGAAAGTTGTTGCAATAGGCTACGAACGCAAATTCTAACAATCGAAAATACAATTCATCAGGAGCAATGTTTCTAACGAAGCATTGCTCTTTTT
>CAYLRW010000049.1:0-12460 GCA_964386405.1 uncultured Acidaminococcales bacterium
TCAAAACCCTTGATATTCCTGATATCGAAGAAATTTACCGTATGGCCAAATAAATAATAAATCCCCGGTTCTGTTTGAACCGGGGATTATTTTTTATCTTTATTTACTTACTTCAATAATTACACCGTTGGCTAAACCGCAGGCATTTGCTTCATCTGTATCAATATGAAACTCATCTGCATGTTCTTCGCCAGTTCTTACTGGCACACCGTTAAAAGTTAAACTTCTTTCGCCGGTAGTTTTTACATCAAGAACATCGCCATTTTTCAGGCCATATTTAGTAGCTGTTGCAGGGCAAAGATGGATATGTCTGGCGGCAATGATAATGCCTTTGTCCAGTTCAATTTCTCCCTTGGGTCCAATAAGATGTCCGCCTGGGGAATTTTCAATATTACCGGAAATCCTGATTGGCGGTTTCAAGCCAAGTGCTCTGGCATCAGTCATGGAAAGCTCAATTTGAGTTGCTTTACGCAAAGGTCCAATTACGCGTAAATTCATTTTGCCCTTAGCTGTTACCAAAGTAACTTGCTCTTCGGCAGCGTACTGTCCCGGCTGCTCAATGTACTTCTTAGGATGCAGTTCGGCTTCCTCGCCAAATAGCTTTGCCATATCACTGGTACTTAGATGCAAATGTCTGGCAGAAACGCCTAATACTAACGGAAATTTCATCTGCAAGTCACTCCTTTCCAATTTCAGCTTTAAATTCTCTAATAAATCTGATTTATAATTTTATCATACTAAAGCTGGGCAAACAATAGTTTTTGCTTGAAAAATACATGTATACAGCATTGTGACAGTGACTAACAACCAAGAAGGGTATATAATGTACCTGTCATACCAAATCATGATATTTTACAATATTTAAGGAGCACAGTTTATGCTGACCATGAATTTTACAGAAGATACCAAAAGTCATTTGCCGTTATATCGACAATTAGCGGAATACTTCAAAAAAGAAATTCGTTTAAATCACCTACGCGACAATGCGAAACTGCCATCCATCCGCAAGTTAGCTGCTGCTCTGCATCTCAGCCGTACGACCGTAGAGACTGCTTACAGCCTGCTTTTGGCCGAAGGTTATATCACTAGTCAGCCTAAGCGCGGCTATATAGCAATCAATCTTACCGAACTGCCAATGCCTGCAAACAAACCGCGGCATCACCAACCGCAGAAATCGTCAGTAATCTATAACTTTGCCAATAACTATATTGATATAAGGACCTTCAATGCGGCACTTTGGAGACGCTGCATCAATAATGCACTGAAAGAACCGGAAAATATTGCTGCATATGGCCAGTCCCAAGGCGAACTTAAGCTGCGTGAAATTCTGGCTAAATATAGTTATGAAGCTCGCGGTGTCATTGCCGGTCCGGAACAGATTGTCATCGGTGCCGGTGTTCAAAGCCTGCTGGAGATATTGATAGGAATCCTGCAGCCAGAGCACAAACGCGTGGCCTTGGAAGTTCCTGGCTTCCCACAGGCAGAACGTATTTTTCAAGATCATGCTTGGCAGGTAGAGACTTTTGCCGCCGAAAAAATAGATGAACAACTGCCTTCCTTGCTTCTGGTCAGTCCTTCTAATCCCTATAAAGGCAGCACTCTTACCGCTGAAGAACGCTTAGCGCTGCTGCACTGGGCTCAACAAACAAATGGTTTGATCATTGAGGATGATTACAATGGCGAATTTCGCTACTTTACACGTCCGATTGGCGCCTTACAAGGTTTGTCCGGTGGTGACAGCGTTATTTATTTCGGCTCTTTTTCCCGTCTCCTGATGCCTTCTTTGCGCATCAGCTATATGGTTCTGCCTCCTAAGCTGCTGCCGCGTTACAATGCCTGCGCCCAACTTTATAATCAGACGTCTTCGACGATTGAGCAACTGGCATTAGCGGAATTTATTGCCGGCGGTCACTTGCGCCGTCATGTGCGCCGTTTACGCAAGCTTTATGCATTAAAAAATGCTTTGTTAAGAGATGCTCTCACAGAAATTTTCGGCCATCTTGTTACTGTACGTTCCTACGCTTCCGGTCTGCACATCCGTCTCGCTGTCCGCACCAATAATACCGCAGGTGAATTAGCCTCCCTGGCTCTGGCTGAAGGGGTGCGTATCCTACCAGTACAGGTCAATGCTCCGAAAGCTGAGCCGGAGATTCTACTCTCTTTTGCCGGTATCAACGAAGACCACATCCGTCCTGCTCTATTGCTTCTCAAAAAAGCGTGGTTTGGTTAAGTAAAATTATTTAATTTAGAAGCAAAAATATTTGTTCTAACTATAAAGGAACCTTGGCGCTATAAAAATAAGGCCAAGGTTCCTTTCGTTGCTTCATCATAAAACTACTTAGCCGTTAATCCGCCATCAACCGGGACAATAGACCCTGTCATATAACTATTGAGTGGTGAAGCCAGAGAACAAATAACGTGGGCAATCTCTTCTGGTTGTCCTATCCTTCCTATTGGATAAGGTTCAGCCATTTCTTCCAGGGTATAATCACCAGCTGCCAGCTGCTTTTCAACAAGCGGTGTTGCCACATCGCCTGGGCAAACACAGTTCACCCGAATACGCGGAGCAAAATCAAGCGCCAGTGCTCTTGTCAGTGCCACTACAGCACCCTTGGAAGCACAATATACAGGGCAGCCGTAATTACCTTCCAAACCTGCATCAGAAGCAATATTGATAATTGCTGCACCATGTTCCGTCATCAATGGCAGCATCACCTGACAAAGGAATAAAGTTCCTTTGACGTTGATATCCATAATTTCCTGATATTCGTCTTCTGTTACCAGTTCCAGCCACTGTTCACGGTAGACCCCGGCAGAATTAATCAAAATATCGACTCTGCCTGCAGCGCGCCTTAGCACTTCGGCCACAGACTGACAGCCTTCGATAGTGCTTACATCTGCCTGAATAAATTTAACCATTTCCGGCCCAGCCTCCAGCATTCCCAAAGCTGACAAGCCTTTTTCTTCACTGCGTCCTATGAGAAAAACCCGCGCACCATCGTTAGCAGCGAGGCGTGCCGTAGCAAGGCCGATTCCGGAAGTGCCTCCGCTGATAACAACAATTTTGTCTTGTAAGCCATAGTTCATTGAATCCACCTCATTCTTATACTTTCTTCGCCCGTATCTTCGCCTTTAAAAACAACTACAGCCTGAAAACCCTGACGCAAATAAAAATGTACTGCTTTCTCGTTGCGGGCATAAACATCTAGTTCCAGAAAACTAAATAAGCGCTTGGCCTGCTCCATCAGTGCATAACCAACGCCTCTATCCTGTGCGCTATTATCGACAAACAAGCCGCCAATCTGATTTTCTTTGACAAAGCTTAAAAATCCCAATGCCTTGGCCTCTTCTTCGTAGACATAGGTAATACTCTTGGGCAAATATTCATTTTGCACTAATGGCAGTTTCTCTTTCCAAAATGCTGCAGGCACAAAATCATGAGCAGTTAGTGAAGAGTTAAACCACAAAGCCGCTAATTCATCAATTTCCTCTTTCTTCATGAGCCTGATCACTTTTTTCACCTCTGTTCGGTTACTAAATTCGCTAAAATATATATTTATCCTGCCTGCTGCAGAAAGAGCTGCCTCGCTAAGCGAGGCAGCTCTTCTCATTATTTTTCATCAGCAGTTTTGATTGGTAACGGCAATACCAGTACAACAACCGTAGTCACATCCGGTTCACTGATCATGCTAACCTTGATCTCATGCCTTTCGGCAATTTCTTTAGCAATCGCCAGGCCAAGTCCCGTACCGCTTTTATTCGTTTCAACTCTTGTCTTATAAAAGCGTTCAAAAACATGCGGCAAATCGTTTTCCGGTATACCACAGCCGTGGTCGATAATTTTCAAGGTATTACCTTGCAGTACTACTTCTACCGTTCCGCCGAGCGGTGAAAACTTAATGGCATTATCGAGAAAAATCATCAGCATCTGCCGCAGTCTTCCGTAATCACCATTAAAAGGATAAATGTTCACATCTGTCGCCATTTCAACAGTAACAGCCTTCTTCTTGCCGATGTGCTGGCTGCTGCGTACAACATCCTGCACCACATCGCAAAGGTTAAGCGGGGTTTTTTCTATCTGGAAATTATGATTCTGCAAACGGGAAAGATCAAGCAAATCATTGATCAGGCGCTGCAGGAAAATACTTTCAGAAAGCATCTGGCGATGATATTCATCAATCTGTTCAGGGGTATCAACTACTTTATCACAAATTGCTTCCAGCGAACCACGAATAACCGTAACCGGAGTGCGCAATTCATGGGAAATATTTGCTATGAAATCCTTACGTAACTGGTCAAGCTTAGCACTTTCTTGACTGGCAATTTCCAGCCGTTCGCCCAAAATATCCAATGCTTTGCCAAGTTCACCGATTTCGTCATTTTGCCTTACGCCGCTGCGCACCGCATAATGTCCTTCAGCCATTTCTTCTGCTGTCCGTTTCATCATGTTTAACGGCTTAGTAAACTTCCAGGAAAACAGCAGGCTGAAAATAAAGGCGAGCAGTAAAGCAATACCAACACTTACAAGTAAAATTTTCATGCCTTGACCGGCAGCTTCTTCCATCCCTGACAAAGGCGAATGCACGAGGACCACACCAACAATTTCACCTTTCTTATCCTGAATCGGCACGCCCACAGACAGCATAGGCATTTCTAATAAAGGACTGAACCCTTGGCTGAAAACAGTTTTACCCTGAAATGCTTCTTCAACGACCTTGTCCGCGTCTGGCGGTAAGTCTTTATACGTAATTCTCCGCATAGCCATACCGGGAGCACCACGAACTTCCAGAGTGTGATCACGATCAACCACCCAGACATCGTCAGCTGCTGGACTGCTGAGAAAACACAATAAGGAGCCATAGTTTGCAAAAGGTCCTGGAAGATGATCAGGCTTCTTCTCCTCCCTATCCATATTAAAGCCCTGTCTTTTCTCCATCTTGTCCTGCCAGGCCTGCATTTGCTCACGCGTTTCTACTAATGCCTGTGCAATCTTGACCGCACGCTGCTCAAGCTCCACACGTTTCAAAGCTTCCGTATGCTGCCAAAAAAGCACCCGAAAACTGCTGCCGACAACGATAGCAAAAATCAAAAGAGCCGCCGCAAAATAAAATGTCAGCTTTAATGCAATCTTGTTTTTCATTTCAATTCTCCTCAAAACGATAACCCACACCCCAAATAGTTTTGATCTCCCATTTTTCATGCGGCACTATTTCCAATTTTGCACGCAGTCTTTTGATATGTGAATCTACGGTACGGCTGTCACCAAAATAGTCATAGCCCCAGATACTATCAAGTAAATTCTCTCTGGTAAATACTTTATTCTTATTTTTCGCCAACGTCCAAAGCAGTTCTACTTCCTTCTTGGTCAGGTTCATCTTCTGCCCGTCGATAGTTACGTTATATTCATCTAGATCAATGACAAGATTATCAAGAACAAAGCTGTTTTTGGTCTGTTTTTCCATTTTCATGCGTCTTAAAGTGGCACGTATTCTAGCCATAACTTCACCCGCGGAAAATGGTTTCACGATGTAATCGTCAGCTCCGATATCAAGTCCCATTATTTTTTCAAAATCTTCACCACGCGCCGTAATCATAATAATAGGTACCATAGAATTTTGGCGTATCTCACGGCAGACCTCGAAACCATCTTTCTTGGGCATCATAACATCCAATAAGATTATTTGAATTTCCGCATTATATTTATTAAATTTTGTTACTGCATCTTCACCATCTAATGCGACTATAGGTTCAAAACCCTCTTTTTGAGCATAATTTGATAAGATAGAGGTTATTTGTTCGTTATCATCAGCAATCAAAATTTTTCCCACTGCATCCACCGCCTTCCTCTCCTTTAATTATACTGAGTTTTATGTTTTTTTTATGGCTATTACACAAAAAAAAGCAAAAATTTTATCGAAAAAAAACATTATTTTGCCATATATCAACTTTATACTGAACTCAAAGCTAAACAAACAGCTATTAAAAAAAGTAAGAAGTAGAAAATAAAGGAGAGATTTGTATGAAAAAAATGAAATCAGCTCTATTAATGGGTACCCTGGTTGCAGCGCTTGGTGCTTCTACAGTTTTCGCAGCAACTTCAACAGGCACAAATGATTATGAGCAAAACCCCCACAAAATGCGTGATTTGGTCCAACAATCAATCCAAGAAAGAAATACTGCCAATGTTCAATACCCTGAACATAATAAACAACAACAAGGACCCGGTGCAGGAAACTGCCAGGGTCAAGGCCAAATGCATAAAGGCTTTGGCGGCAAACACATGGGACCTGGCGGTATGCATATGGGAAAAGGTCCCGGCATGATGATGCACGCAGAAAATGCTAAAATTCTCGCTGATTTAACCGGCCGCGATGTAGAAAGCATTAAAGAAGAAGCTCGCTCCAACCATAAGCCGATCCGCGAAATGGCTAAAGATGCCGGTGTTTACGACCAATTCATGGCTAAACATCTTGAATTAGCCAAAAGCCATCTCAATCAAGCGGTAGCCGATGGCAAAATGTCCCAAGAACAGGCAGACAAAATTTTCCAGGACATCAAAGACGGTAAACACTTTGGACCAATGGGCATGGGTGGTATGCATATGGGAGAAGGCCCTGGCATGATGCATGAAGAAAATGCTAAAATCCTTGCTGATTTAACCGGCCGCGATGTAGAAAGCATTAAAGAAGAAGCTCGCTCCAACCATAAGCCGATCCGCGAAATGGCTAAAGATGCCGGTGTTTACGACCAATTCATGGCTAAACATCTTGAATTAGCCAAAAGCCATCTCAATCAAGCGGTAGCCGATGGCAAAATGTCCCAAGAACAGGCAGACAAAATTTTCCAGGACATCAAAGACGGTAAACACTTTGGACCGAAGGACGGTATGCACAAACATATGATGCAAGGCCCTCGCGATGCCAGCTGCCAGAATGATGACTGATAAAAGATAAAACCCCAGCAAAACAGCCCTTCCTTGCACAGGAGGGGCTGTTTTATTTCTATAGGCAGCTATTAAAAATCACTGGTAGTCGGAGTGCTTGGTGCTGGATTTACTTTATTCATAAGTTCATAATTTTTGTATTCAAGAGTCAGATTAAATGGCTTTTTCTTTTCAGCCGGCAGTGCTGCATTATTTTCATAGCCAAGTTTACGAATGTACAGATCAATATAGTTATAATCATTGAAAAGCCATCTAGCCCAAGCCTCTAATCCTTTACCACCTTCACTACTTGGATTGCCATATTTAGCAATAAGATTTTTCTTATTTTCTTCAAATTTACCAATTATTTCTTGCTCAGTATTAAAAAAGCTCGCACGCCCTCCCGCTAGTTGCTCCTCGTAGAACCACACTGTTATTTCAGCCGTTTCATTATTGAATTTGCCGGTAACACTGTAATAACGACCGTTTTGCGGACTTGGCAGTTTGGCACCATACCCATAAAATTTACCTAAAAATAACATATCTACGTATTCTGTCCCTGGTCGCTTATTAAGAGTCTCTTCCACCAATTTCCGTTCGGATTTCCACGGCATGGCAAGAAAACCTTACAGTTTGCGGGTAGCAGCCGGATCATCTGCATGAAAACCATTAAGCCACTCACCCTGATAAACAATATTACCGTTTTTATCTCTTTCAACACCATAACCGTGCTGATAATTCATCTGAAAATAGCCATCATAAGTCGATCCGTCAGCTCTTGTAAACAGCCCTTTGTCATGAGCATAATTATGATAAAGTTCCCCTTCATATTTTCTGCCATCAGCGCGAATTATTGTACCGTTTTTTGGCTCGCCATCAACAAAGATAATGTCAAACCGATCGCCATTCGTGAACTTAAGAGTTCCTCTGCCTTGCGGCAGACCCTGCTTCATTACCATCTTGCCTTCAGCTTCGTACTTCGTTTTATCTTCATATTCAATGGTATATTTAATTACTCCTTCGCCCTCAGCCATTCCATTGACGTTCGGTCCTTCCCAAGAGGCCTCGAATTTCTCATAAGGCTCATAGACTGGCAGACTAAAACTACAGCCACCCTCCTTAAACTTAACCAGCTCAGCAGCAGCCACTGGCAAAAAGAAAAGCGATAACGAGGCATATACACCAACGAACAGGAGCAGCTTCTTTATTAACTTCATCTTGAGCACATCCTTTCACCAAATACTGCGATTTTTAATCTTCATTTAAAATAATGTACTATTCTGAATATTATTTCGTTAACAATCAAATTATTCCTGCTATTACATTATGCTGCTTAAAAAAAAACTTAAGCGGCCCGAGTACAAGAAGCATACTCAGACCGCTGCCGTCGGCAATTCAGTTGAAAATATCTATTTCTTATTAAATCTTTCATCGTCCTTAAAATAATCAATTAAAAAATTTTTGAGCAAGATAACTGCATTAGATGGATACTTATTTTTCTTCAAAAAGACGTTTACATATCTTACGCAAGGTGGTTTGCCAATGGATTTCTTCACAATACAATCAGAATTTATCGCAGCATAGACAAATTGCGGTACGAAAGCTACGCCCAATCCTAAAGAAGAAATTTCCCTAAACATGGTATTAGTTTCACTCTTAATTGCTAATTCCGGTTCGAAACCGGCTTTATTACAATAAAATTTGGTTATATTATTGACACTGCTGTCATCGAACATACCAATGAATTTGTCGTCGGCAAATTCTTGCAGCTGCACTTTATCCTTATCAGCCAAGCGGTGATCCTTCGGCAGAACTAAATATACCTCTTCTTCCAACAGATTATAGTAATCCTGCGCCGATAATTTTTCCAGGGAAGCATCTATACAGATATCCCAATCGTTTGTATCACCGTGCTGTAAAATCTCGAGATTAATACCAGGATGCCTCTGTTTGAATTTAGCCACTATGTCGGGCAGATAGAAGGCCAGTACTTTCATCAAAATCCTGACTTTGCCTGTTTCCGTGCCATTTTTTATATCGGATAGTTCCAATTTGGCATTATCCATTGCCACCAAAGCGGTATTAGCGTAATTCAATAAAATTTTGCCATTTTGGTTTAAAACAATGTTTTTACCGCGGCGATCAAATAATTGCAAGGCAAACTCTATTTCCAAATTTTTTATTATCTTACTGATGGCAGGCTGGCCAATATGAAGGATTTCGCCTGCTTTTACCATATTCTGGCATTCAGCCACAACCTTAAAACAACGTAAATGTCCCAAATCCACGAGCTATCTCCTTCTCTGATATTCAAATTTTGCAGAAACACCTGCTGATGCTGCCAGTTTGTATGGTCTTTTGAAGGAACCGCTGCTTCACAGGCACTTTCTGTTACGACATTGATCATGGCAACCTCAAAGCCTGAGAGTCACTTTTGCAAAAAAAATAGCTGCAGGAAACTTTTCCTGCAGCATCTTTGCTGAATGTGGATCAATAGATCTTGGCGTTATTATATTGTTTCCATACTTCTTTGTCAAGATATTTTTCCAGAAGAACATTTGCTGAGCTTCTGACAACTGGACAAAAAAATGGTGATCCACCCGCGACTCGAACGCGGGACACCCTGATTAAAAGTCAGGTGCTCTACCGACTGAGCTAGTGGATCACATCAGTTATTCCTGTGGAACAACATTAATAGTTTACTTATATTCAGAGGGTTTGTCAAGGTATTTTTCAACAAACCCTCAAATAAGTTAAAATATTACAGAGAGTATCCCATTTTTTGCAGACGAGATAGTGGGTTTATAGCAGCTCTTTCAAAACAATGGTTTGCTGACGTCCGGCACCGACAGAAACGATGCCGAGCTCTACGCCTACAATCTCGCTGAGACGCTCCAGGTATTTGCGTGCGTTTAACGGCAGCTCGTCATAAGAACGAATGCCGGTAATGTCGGTCATCCAACCATCGAATTCCTCGTAAACAGGTTCTACTTGGGCGAGAACTTTCAGGCTGGCAGGAATATGTTTAATTTCTTTGCCTTCGTGCTTATAAGCAACACACATTTTGATTTTTGGCATAGTATCGAGGATATCAAGACGTGTAATTGCCAAATAATCCAAACTGTTCAACCTTGCTGCCGTTCTGACCATCACTGCATCAAGCCAGCCGCAGCGACGCGGACGACCGGTAACGGTACCGTATTCGTGGCCTGTTTCGCGCAGTTTGTTGCCCGGGCCGTCAGTATCAAGCAGCTCGGTTACGAAAGGACCTTCGCCAACGCGAGTCGTATAAGCTTTTACAACACCGACAACATGATCAATGTCGCGAGGACCAACACCACTGCCTGTAGTAGCATTGCCGGCAGTAGGATTAGAGCTTGTTACAAACGGGTAAGTACCATGGTCTATATCAAGGAAAGTGGCTTGTGCGCCTTCAAACAGGACAGATTTACCACTTTGGAACACTTCGTCGAGTGCAGCGCCTGTATCGGTTACATACGGGCGTAATTGATCAGCAAAGTCAGTGAATTCTTGCAGCATTTGCTCATAGTCAAACGCTTCTCCGCCATAAATTTTGGTGATGAGAGCGTTTTTAGCATCCAATTGGATTTTTAATTTTTCCGCAAAAACTTCAGGATCAATTAAATCGCACATACGGATGCCGGTACGAGCTACCTTATCCATATAGCAAGGCCCGATACCGCCTTTAGTAGTGCCGATTTTGTTAGTGCCAAGCGCAGCTTCCTGCAATTCGTCCAGACGTGCATGATAAGGCAGTACGACATGCGCCCTGTCGGAAATCAGAATACGGCTGATATCTACGCCTTGGGCTTTAATGTCATGAATTTCCTTCAGAACGACGCCTGGGTTAATGACTACACCGTTACCCAGGAAACAGGTTTTGCCATGGTAAAGAATACCGGAAGGCAATAAACGCAATTTATAAGCTACATTATCTACAACAACAGTATGTCCAGCATTGGAACCACCGGAATAACGCACAACGACTTCGGCTTTTTCTGCCAGATAATCTACAATCTTGCCTTTACCTTCATCGCCCCACTGAGAGCCGATTACTACAACTGATGGCATAAGAGTTCCTCCTTAGAGACCAAATCTGGCCATTATCAAATCAATATTTTTAAGCATAGGCTTAGGATCAAAGCAGGCTTCAATTTCCTCAACAGACAGATATTTCTTAATATCTTCATCCATTTCTACGTTGGTTTTGAAATCTGCACCTTCAAGCCAGCGCGCCATTGCATTGCGTTGTACCCATTTATAGGCATCCTCGCGCAAAACACCTTTGCCCACAAGTGCAGTCAAAAGGTTCTGGCTGAAAATCAAACCGCCGGTTTTATTCATGTTAGCAATCATCGCATCAGGATAAACAAGCAGCTTATCAATGATATTGGTAAATTTACGAAGCATATGGTCCAATGCAATCGTGCTATCCGGCAGAATTACACGTTCTACGGAAGAATGGGAAATATCGCGTTCATGCCAGAGGGCGACATTTTCCATGGCAGCTACGGCATTACCGCGCAATAAACGTGCCAAACCTGATACTTTTTCGCAGGTAATCGGATTACGTTTGTGCGGCATAGCAGAGGAGCCTTTTTGACCAGGTGCGAAATACTCTTCAACCTCACGAATATCTGTACGCTGCAGGTTACGGATCTCGGTCGCCATTTTATCCAGGGAACAGCCGATAATTGCCAATGTCGACAGGAAATAAGCATGTCTGTCACGTTGTACAACCTGTGTGGCTAATTTAACCGGTTTAATTTCTAATTTTTCACAGACATATTGTTCAACAAACGGATCAATATTGGAATAAGTGCCAACAGCACCGGAAAGTTTGCCCACCGCTACGGTTTCGCGAGCTTCTTCCAATCTTCTGATGTTACGTTCGGTTTCATCCATCCACAGAGCGAACTTCAAACCAAGGGTCATCGGTTCAGCATGAATGCCATGGGTACGACCGATCATCACGGTATTCTTATGTTCAGCTGCGCGACGGCGCAAAACTGCATGGAATTTTTTCAATAAATCAAGCAGAATATCAGCTGCTTGTTTCATCATTACGCCCAGAGCCGTATCTTTAACGTCACTGGAAGTAAGGCCTTTATGGATATATTTAGAAGCATCGCCTACATATTCACCAACAGTAGTAACGAAAGAAATAATGTCATGGTTAGTAACAGCTTCGATTTCATGGATTCTTTCCAAACGGAAGTCTGATTTTGTCTGAATATCCTTTAAAGCATCATCAGGAACGAAACCTAGTTTGTTCATTGCTTCACAAGCCAGAATTTCCACTTTCAGCATTGTTCGGAATTCATTTTCTTCCGTCCAGATAGCGCCCATCTCTGGGCTGGTATAACGTTTAATCACAATAGTTCCCCCTATTAGTGTTTTTATGCATTTGAAATAGTGATATTGCTGTCCGAAAACGAAAAAAAGGCAAAATTACAGACGGCACCAAAGATATTTTAGCATTTTACCCCTCTTGACGCAAGAGTTTCGAACAATTAT
>CAYLRW010000050.1:0-11517 GCA_964386405.1 uncultured Acidaminococcales bacterium
CTTATGTTTTGAAAAGCGAAGACCTGGAAAAGGCGATTTCTATTTTGGCAGCTGGGCTCAAAGCTTATCCTGGAAAAACAAACTAAGCCGAGAATAGTAGATGTGATTTTTTGAATATAATAAGAACAGCACCAACCGGTATACTGGTTGGTGCTGTTTTTGTATTTGAATGTCAAATTTAGGTGATGAGGATTAATATTAATAAAATTCTGGTTTAAATTATTCATATTGACCAATCAAATTTAACAAGGTAAACTTGTATAGATTATACCGATATTGCTTGCAAAGGTGGATGCAAATTGCTTAATTGTACAAACAAAAAATCTAACATAGATGATGTCCTAAAGGCTGTTCATGTGCTGGAAAACATTTATGATGTCGTCAGAATAGTCGATCCTGTGCAAAATCGTGTAATTTATTTGGAAACCAAAAAAACTCCGCTTACCTACAGCGAAGAATCTTGTTATGGATTTTGGGCAAAAAATCATTTTTGCGAAAATTGCATTTCACTTAGGGCAATAAAAGAAGTGGATACCTTTGTGAAGTTTGAAGTAATTAATGAGCGTATCTATATGATTACTGCCAGCCCTGTAGAACATCAAGGTGGTAACTATGCGATAGAGATGTTAAATGACATTACTGATAAAAGCATTCTTGAAAGTATCGTTGGCAGAGATAAAAAGGATTTTACCAGTTTTGTTCTCAAATTCAATGATGCTTTGGTTCGCGATGAACTGACGCAGCTTTTTAATCGACGCTATATAAATGAAAGATTGCCAGTTGAGATTTTCCAAGGCTTAACTAAGAAAAAGATAACAACATTAATTATGGTTGATATAGATGAATTTAAAAAGATTAATGATCAACATGGTCATATTGCTGGAGACATGATTTTGCAAGAGTTTGCCAAGCTGTTATTAAAAGGTTTACCTGGCGCTGATGATTGGGCAGCTCGCTATGGTGGAGAAGAGTTTTTATTATGTCTTCATGATTCTGATGCAAGCAAAGCAATGAAAGTAGCAGAACAAATTCGTAAAACAATAGAAAAGACTCAATTCACGATTCCGAATGGGATTGTGAATATTACTTGCAGTCTGGGAGTATGCACAGCTGGTGAAGAGATGAATATGCAGGAATGGATAGATGCTGCCGACAAAAATCTTTACTTGGCAAAGTCCAACGGTGGTAATAAAGTTTTCTGATATTAGTCATGATTGTGTAATAGATAATATATTTATGAAATAAAAATAGACAGCTAAACTATCAAATTAGTATAGCTGTCTATTTTGCGTATTATTCGTTGGCATCAATTGGTTGTAATTTTAGATGAATGAAAATTGTTTCTGCAATCAACCAGAAAAGCTTAGATGGTTTTTCCCTTGAAGAAAAATTGTAGAATGGCACTGCCAAAATTGGAAATTATGAGTCCGAAAATTATTATACCACAACCCAACCATTGCATTGGCAGCAGTTGTTCGCCTAAAATTCCTTGAGCGGTAATAAGCCCAGTTATTGGGACTAAAAGTGACAGTGGTGCGACCTTGCCGGCTGGATATTTTGAAAGCAGGAGGCTCCAAAGACCAAAGCCGACTAAGGTAGCTAAGAAGGATAGGTAGAGGATGGCGAAAATAGACTGACCACTTAAATTAAGGACAATATGTAATAGTGCTTCAGGTGTATCCAGTAGTAAGGCAAAAAAGTAAAGCGGTAATGGTGGAATAAGACATGACCAAACGACTAAAGCAAACATATCTAGCGTTTTACCTTGTTCAGCGGCTTGTTTCGAAGCAAATTTAACTATGACGTTGGAGATACCCCAAAATGCTGCTGCCAAAAGTGTTAAGAATAATGCCCCAAGAGGGAGCGAGGATACTTCGCCGGTGCCGCCAAGATGACCGCTAATTAATAGAAGTCCGCTAGCTGCTATGAGCAGTCCTAGTATGTGAAATATTCGCAGAGGCTCTTTTAGCAAAACAGCGGCAAAGATTAGCGTAAAAAAAGCCTGTGACTGTAGAATAACAGAAGATGTTCCAGCTGGCATGCCAATATTCATAGCATAAAATAAACAGGAAAACTGTCCGACACCTACCGCCATGCCATAAGCAAAAATATATTTCCAACTGATGTCTGGACGTTTAATAAAGAAGACAGCAGGTAGAGCAGCAAAAGTGTAGCGTAGGGCGACTAATAACATCGGCGGCAATCCGGCAAGGCCTAATTTTATAACTGTAAAGTTAGCACCCCAAACTATTACGACTAGTAAAGCTAGCATTAAATCACGTTTTTTCATAATTCCCTCATTAACTCCTTATAATGTATAAATATTTAATTAATTTATTGAAAATATTCTCTTTGCAATTCGCAAAGTGACAATTTGCATAGATAAAAGAATAGCATTTTAAATATAAAAAAACAATAGCTTTATGTATGAAAATTATAAATATGCATATAACTTGCTTAAGTATAAAGTATACGTAGTGAAAATACAAAAAATATCCTTGCCAGTTAACCTGTCAAGGATATTTTTAAACATTAGTTTCGAAGCAATTCTTCTTTTAACTTATGATATTCGAGTGAGAAATAAGGCGAAAGCTGAGCTTCGCGATGGTCATAACCATAGGCGCGGCGGGTCAGGCTAATGATTGGAGGAGCCTGAATTCTTTTTGCTACGGCAAAACCGCTGAAAAGTTTCCACCAGCGCTCTAAATCGTCAATGAAGGCCTTATTTGTTGGAAAGGTTTTCGCAATAATTCCCTTGTGACAGCCAATCATTTCCTCCAAAGTGCCTTCCTTATACCAACAAAGTATATCACGCGGGGAGGCTTTATCCCAACGTTCAATAAATGCTCTGAATAAATAATCGTGATATTCATAGATAATAGGATCTCCGCCAATACCAACAGTCTGCTCTGCCGAGAGTTCGGCGCTTGGTGAAATAGTAAAAATTTCATCCGGTATTACTTTCCGTTCATAAATTTTGTCATTAAGATAATGAGCCAGGTCATAAACTTGATTTTTCCATAAGTCACCAATCATTGCTATGACACCAGCCAAATCACCATAAAAAGTTGCATAGCCAACGGTAATTTCTGCTTTATTAGAGTTGCAGGAGAAGCCACCGCCAAAGGCGGAAGCTAGAGCTGCCAGTATGCGCGTACGGTCGCGCGCCTGAATATTTTCCCGTGCCAGTGAGGAGAGTTCTAGTGAAAAAGTCGAGCTCGATTCATAATCATGTATTGGTGTCTGTGTTATTTGTGTATTTGTATGATCAACACTTTCTTGAATAGGCATAATGCAATAATGGCATTTTAGTGATTTTGCAATCTTTAACGCCAAATTTTTGGTCAGTGGTGCATTATATTTTGAGGGCATATTAACCAGCAAAACATTGTCCGGGCCTAACAGATGAACATAAAACGCTGCCGTTAAGGCGGAATCAATACCACCTGAAACACCAATCGTCATCTTGTTAATGCCAATTTGTTTTAAGAACTTTCGCGTACCATAACTGATAGCATTATATATTTCTGCAATTTCGCTGTAATGATTGTGGAGTAAGTTTTCAGCTGTAAAGAGTTTTGTATTTGGCTCAAAAAGGGTTATCAGAAAATGCTCTTGATAGGCAGGAGAATCGGTTAATAATGTACCATCATTTTGATAGGCACAGCTGCAACCGTCAAATGTAAAAATATTTTTGCCGTTATTCTGGACACCTACATTATTACAGTATAGTAATGGCAAAAAACAATCCTTCGCTTGTTCGCCAAAAATCTGATGTCGTCTAGGGTTTTTTTGCAGTGAAAATGGCGAACAAGATATGTTGCAGAGAATATCAGCACCATTTTTAGCTAAAAGCTTAGGAATGTTGATAGAATAATTGGTAGTCCAGCCATCTTCACAAATCATTATGCCAATGCTAAAAGTTTGGTTACGAATAGTAATGCTGATAGGTTTTACTAATTCTTCAATTGGCACAGCCAATTCTTCACGTAACTTACGTAAGCTGTGAAAATATCTGCTGTCATCAAATTCTCTGTAATTTGGTAAAGCTGTTTTAATAATGAAGGGATATGGTAAAGCACCCTTAAGTAATTTGCCATTTTGAGCAATAAAGGCTGCATTATATTTACGTATGCGTCCATCTTCATTATGTTTGTCTTCGTCCAACGCTATATTACCAAAGATGACACAGATGTTTTCTGTAGCGGCAATGATACGGTTGCCATATTCCCTGCAGTCATCAAGAAAGGCTGGCTGTTCCCATAAATCACCTAAAAAATAGCCTGGTATTGCTAGTTCGGGCAGGATTAGTATGTCAATATTTTCTGTTTTAGCTTTATCAATTGCATCAATTATTGTAGCAAAGTTAATATCCGGTCTTCCCGGTACAACTTCTATCTGTGCACATGCAAACCTTACGGTCATGTTTTCTCAACACCTCTTTTAATTTTCCTGAATATTTGTGTGAAAGCAATCAAAATGCTACACTTTTAACTGATGCGATAAAAAATAAGGATAGATTTAAACATTTGCTTTTAATGACTCGCTTAAAATGATATGATAACTATTATATCAAAATACATTGTTTATTTCTATTAGATTAGTTTCTGGATCAAGAGGTGGCCTATGAAAACAAAAAAAACTAATGCTTCACGTATTTTAGATAATATGAAAATCGCGTACAGACTATTGGAATATGAAGTTGATGAAAATAACCTTGACGCTGTTCATGTTGCAAATTCTGTGGGAATGCCTAGCGCACAAGTTTTCAAGACTTTGTGCGTGCAAGGGGATAAAACCGGCGTGATCTTTGCATGTATACCTGGTAACCATGAGCTGGACCTCAAGGCTTTGGCTAAAATCAGTGGCAACAAGCGAGCTGAACTTGTCGCACTCAAAGACGTCTTGCCACTAACTGGCTATATACGAGGCGGCGTTTCGCCATTGGGAGCGAAAAAAGCTTACCCGGTGTTTTTGGACTTAACAGCTAATAATTGGGAAGAAATTTCTATCAGTGCAGGGCAGAGGGGATTACAAATTATTCTTGCTCCTGCTGATCTTCAATCGGCAACTAAGGCTAAAATTGCACCTTTAATAATGCATAACAGCGAGAACTGCTAATTTATTGCAGTCTTAAAAGCTATATGCTATTATAGAAATGCTATTAACATGATGAGAAAGTAGGTATGTAGGCAATGTTATATACAAGTACTCGTGGTCAAACTGATATGGTTTGTTCTGCACATGCTATCACACGTGGCTTGGCTGATGACGGTGGTTTGTTTGTGCCACAAAAGTTTGCAACACTTACACTGGATGAAATCGTTGCAATGAGCGAATTGCCTTATGCTGAGCGCGCAGCTAAAATTTTATCGTTCTTTTTGACGGATTATACTGAAGAGGAACTTTTGGCTTGCACTTCTTCTGCATATTCGGAAGAGCGTTTTGGCGGTTTTGCTGCTCCCTTGAAACAAGTTAAAGACAAAATTGCTGTTCTTGAATTGTGGCATGGTCCTACTTCAGCTTTTAAAGATATGGCTCTACAACTTTTGCCACATCTTTTAATGAAAGCTATTGAAAAAACCGGCGAGCAAAATAACATCGTTATATTAGTTGCTACGTCTGGTGATACCGGCAAAGCGGCTCTGGAGGGTTTTGCCGATATTAAAGGGACACAGATAATAGTTTTTTATCCAGATGATGGAGTAAGCGACATCCAAAAACGTCAGATGATTACTCAACAAGGAAGCAATGTTGATGTTATTGCTGTCCATGGCAATTTTGATGATGCACAGTCCGGCGTTAAGGAGATTTTCTCTGACGAAAGTTTGATGGAAGAGTTGAAAGAAAAAGGTTACGCATTTTCGTCTGCCAACTCTATCAATTGGGGACGTCTGGCACCGCAGATAGTTTATTATTTCAGCGCGTACGCAGATGCGGTAAAGGCTGGTCATATTGTTGCAGGCGAAGAAATAAATTTCTCCGTTCCTACTGGAAATTTCGGCGACATTCTGGCGGGTTATTATGCAAAATGCATGGGCTTGCCGGTTCATCGCTTGATTTGTGCTTCTAATACTAACAATGTTTTATCTGTTTTCTTGAATTCGGGCAAGTATGACAGACGCCGTGAATTCCATAAGACAATATCGCCATCCATGGATATTTTAATATCCAGTAATCTCGAACGTCTTCTTTATCAGATTACCGAAGAAGATGCTGGTAAAGTTGCTAACTGGATGAAGGAACTAAAAGATGATGGCTTTTACGATGTAGGCGGCAAAGTTTTGGCTAAGATTCAGAAAACCTTTTTTGGCACTTGGGTAGATGAAATTGAAACCAAAGAAACGATTTGCAATGTTTTCAGAGATAAGAACTATTTGCTTGATCCACATACGGCTGTGGCTTGGCGAGCATGTGAAAAGTACAGGATGCTGTCTTCAGATGAAAAGTACTGTATTGTCTTGTCAACAGCTAGTCCCTATAAATTTAATGTTTCTGTTTTGGAAGCAATTAAACCTGATGCTTCTGCTAAAACTTTAGATCCATTTGCTGCTTTGCATCTTTTATCCGATGTCAGTGGTACTGTGGTTCCAAAACCACTTGCGGAATTAGAACAAAAGCCTATTTTGCATAATGAGCAAATTGATAAAAATAAGATGAAAGAAACTGTATTGAAAATTTTAAAGTTATAATATTTATTGCGAAATAAATTAAATAGGAGTAAGCAACCGTTTCGGATTGCTTACTCCTATTTGTTATTTTCAGCCTAGCAGTGTTTTCAGTTCTGCCAGTTTTTCTTGGAATTTCCTTAGTGTGTATTCGACAGGCATTGGTGTATTTAAGTCTACACCAGCTTTTTGCAGTAAAGCCAGTGAATAGTCGCTGCCACCGGAACTTAAAAAATTTAAATATTTATCTTTAGCTTCGGATTTATTTTGGAGAATTAAATCTGCAAAAGTTGTAGCAGCTGAGTATCCGGTTGCATATTTATAAACGTAGAAAGGTGTGTAAAAGTGGGGGATGCGTGACCATTCTGCGCTGAGCTCTGAATCTAATGTCAGAGCTTCACCATAATATTTCTTGTTCAAATCAAGCCACAATTCTTCGAGATTTTTGGCAACCAAAGTTTTACCTGCACTAATTTCGTCATGAATACATTTTTCAAACTCGGCAAACTGCACCTGCCGATATACGGTCGTGCGAACTGCTTCCAGAAATTGATTGATAAGATAAATCTTTTGCTCCTTACTAGCATTTTTGAGCACATGTTCTAAGAGTAATATTTCATTAGTTGTTGAAGCGACTTCTGCACAGAAGATAGAATAATCAGAATTGATATATGTCTGGTTCTTACTGCTCAGATAACTATGCATGGCATGTCCCATTTCATGAGCTATCGTAGAAATGCTGTTATAACGCGGTTGATAGTTTAAAAGCACAAATGGATGCACACCATAAATTCCCCAGGAATAAGCGCCTGAGCGTTTACCCTTATTTTCATATACATCGATCCAACCTGCAGAAAAGCCCTCCGACAATTTCTCACAATAGGTGTCACCGAGAGGTGCAAGAGCAGTTTGCACAACTGAACAGGCTTCTGGATATGTATAAGAAAAATTATCTGCATTTTCTTTGGCTAAGGAAACATATAGATCGAAGGCGTGGAACTCGCTAAAAGCAAGTTTTTCTTTTTTCAAGCTGATATAATCATGCAGAGGTTTTAAGTTCGCGTGTATGGTATTAATTAAATTTTCATATAAACTTACAGGTATATTGTCTTCGGCCAGACTTGCTGATAAAGTATCGGGGTAATTGTGGATTGTTGCGTAAAAATTGGCACTGCGGCAGTTGCCGGCAAGTGAAGCGGCTAAAGTATTGCGATATTGTTTATAAGTACCCATCAGCGATTTAAAAGTGTTTTCGCGTAGATTTCTGTCGCTGGAGGTCATGTTTAAAAGATAGCTGCCTTCGCTAACGGCATGACTTGATCCTTTACTGTCATTTGCAGGGGCAAAGCTGATATCAGCCCCGGTCAGAATCCTAAAGATATTTTCTGCTGAACTTGTCGACAATCTGCTTCTGGAAAGAATTTCTTCTTCCCGCGAAGGCAAGACATGTGGAGCCTTGCGTATTAAATCTTCCAGATAGTGTTTGTATTGGCTGAATCCAGAATTATTTTTTTCAAGTTCACTAAACGACATATTTTTTTGTGCTAAGATTTCAGGTTCGATAAAAGATGACGCGTTATAGTAATCGGCTGTGATGTTTTCTGCAATACCTACCAGTTCCTGAAAGTTTTGATCAGCATTATCGGTATCTCTTTGCAAGCGTGCATAGGCATAAATTTTTTCAATGCTTTGAGATAGCTCATCACGCAAAGTAAGGCACTTAATGAGTTCTTCGGTTTCGTGAAGCCTGCCTTTATAAGTCGATAAATCGTTTAACCTGCTTTTTAATGTTTTGCAGTTTGCTTCCCATTCAGAAAGGCTTGTGAAAATATCTTCGATATGCCACTTAAGCTTTTGCGGTACATCGGTTCTAGCTGTTTCACTGCCATATTTTGGCAATTTGTCAGAAATAGTCATGTTCTTATCACTCCTTGCAAAAATTACTGGACAATACTATTATTATAGCACAGAGAAAGAATAATTTAATTCGGAAGGATGGAATAATGCGAACACTATTAGTTGCCGTTAACAGTAAATATATACATTCATCGTTAGGAATAAGGTCTGTAAGTTATTATTGTCAACAAAGAAAATTTGACATAGATTTTTGCGAACAGACAATTCAAACACCTTTGCTGGCATCTTTGGCTGAAATCAGTTCTAATGAACCAGATGTTGTCGGGATAGATGTCCATATTTGGAATAAAAATTACGTATATTCGTTGGTAAATTTGGTGCGCAAGGTTATGCCTGAGAGCATTATTGTTCTTGGGGGACCAGAGGTGTCTTTTACTGTTGAGGCCGCTTTTAACGAATGTCCGGATGCTGATTTTATTGTGCAAGGTGAGGGCGAAGAAGTTTTTGCTTCTCTTTTGGATGATTTGGAAAACGGACGGAAAGTTGCTTCCAAAAATATTGCCTGGCGCGATAAGGATGGGGGTATTCAAAATGCAGGCAACCTCGCTGTTGTAGGAGAATTGGCAGTTTTGCCATTTCCGTACGATGATATTAACTCTTTTAAGGAACTACATAAGATTGCTTATTATGAATCCACGCGCGGCTGTCCTTTTAGCTGTTCTTACTGCTTGTCAGGAATTTCACATTATATTAGAAGAAAACCGCTTGCAAAGGTCTTAAAAGAACTAGATAAATTTATTGAAGCCGATGTGCCATTAGTGAAGTTCGTTGATCGAACCTATAATCTGGGAGAGGATTATTATTTACCAATAATGCAGCATCTTGCCAATCGAGAGACTAAAACACTTTTCCATTTTGAGATAAAGGCTGATTTACTTTCACAAAATGTCCTGAATTTTCTTAAGACTGTTCCCAAAGGAAGGTTCCAGTTTGAAATAGGGGTGCAAACCACCAATCAGGATACCTTGAAGGCGATAGGCAGACAAGATGACTGGCAGATTTTAGTGAAAAACGTTAGGGAAATTCTGACTTTCGGTAATATACATTTGCATCTTGATCTTATTGCGGGACTGCCTTATGAAGATATGCTTAGTTTCAAAAAATCTTTTAATGATGTTTATGCTTTACGCCCTCATATGCTGCAGCTTGGATTTTTAAAAGTGCTTAAGGGGTCGTCAATGTCTAAACAAGCTGAAAAGTATGGCATTGTTTATATGGATGATATCCCTTATGAAGTTTTACGAACAAATTACGTTTCATATAAAGAAATGCGGTTTTTGAAAGTTTTTGAAGATGTTTTTGAACATACCTATAATTCCGGAAAGTTTACGTGTTTTTTAGAACACATAATAAAGGAATATTATGATGAAGATGCATACGCTTTCTATGAAGACCTCAGTATTTGGTGGGATAGTAAAGGATTGTATCCAGAAGGTCATAATATCAGAAATGTTACCTTATTGTTGAAATTGTTCTGCGATGAGAAATTCCCTGAGCAGGCAAAGACTTTAAATGAAATTTTACGGTTTGACGTGTTTTTGAAACAGCCGGGTTGGCAACCAGATGCTTTCATTTGGCATGGGGAAGAAATTAAAGAAAAGGTCTTAGCGTTTTGGCGTAATGAAAATATGATAAAAAAATATTTACCGTCATATGATTTTTCAACATGGCGGAAGGTTCGTAAGTATCTTCCGATAGAAAGATTTGACTGGCATCCGGATAAGGGTTTTAATTCTGATTTCATCGTGCTTGCGGATCTGACTGGTTCAGAAGTGCATTATTTAGAGATAGAGGGCAATGATTTTTATGACAAGCAGATATAATAATTATTCGGATTTTCTTAAAAATAAATATGGTGTAAAAGTATACAAACTGCCAATAAGTATTCCTGTAACCTGTCCAAATCGTGATGGCACATGCGGATTTGATGGATGCAGCTTTTGCGGAGATATAGGGGCTGGTTATCAGCATGTTCCAGAGACGGTTGGCATTACGGAACAAATTGCCATGCATAAGGGGCATATTATTGATAAATATAAAGCTAAGAAATTTATAGCGTATTTTCAAAACTATTCAAATACATATCTTCCTTTAAATACTCTGGAAAAATATCTGCTTGAAGCCTGTGATAGTGATATTGTTAGAATTGCCTTAGCTACTCGTCCTGACTGCGTAAGTGATAGTTATCTTGAAAAACTGGCGGATATTAAAAATAGAACAAAAGTTGATATAAGTGTTGAACTTGGCCTGCAGACAGTTAATTATCACGCACTTAAAGAAATACGCCGTGGTCATTCCTTGGCGGAGTATCTGGATGCTATGCAGCGGATTAATAAATACGGACTTGAAAGTTGTACACATGTCATATTGAATTTACCTGGCAGTGATAAACTGGATGTTATAGAAACAGCCAAAGTTTTGTCAGCTATGAAGACGACCGAAGCCAAAATACATGCTCTTTACATAATAAAAGGAACAGCGATGGCAGATGAATATCTTGCTGGTAAGCTGAAGCTTGTGAGTATGGAAGAGTATATTGAGCGGGTTATTTTGTTCTTGGAATATCTGGATAAATCAATTGTTGTCCAGCGCTTGATTGGCAGAGCGCCAGTTTCTCACACAGAGTTCAGTAATTGGGGAACAAATTGGTGGGAGATAAAGGCCATGATTGATAAAATGCTTGAAGAACGTGATAGTTATCAAGGCCGTTTGTGTGATTATTTAAATGGAAAAGCTTTACAAAAGTATAAAATTATCTAGATTATTATACCTTACAAAAGCTGTGTTTATGCGTTTCAATAATGCAACGCTGCCTAGTGTTTCCTTGATAAATATTAAAAAAGTTACAAAATGAGGGCTTGCATTCTTATGTTACAGGTGGTAATATATAAGAGCTCCAGTTACGGAGCGGATATCACGAAGAAAACTTTGA
>CAYLRW010000051.1:0-11454 GCA_964386405.1 uncultured Acidaminococcales bacterium
ACGGAAAGCCTGGCCACAGTTCCTTCTATAGTATTAGGCCTTTTTGGTATGATTGTGTTTGTTGACTTCCTGGGCATGGGTTTCAGTATCTTAGGCGGCGCCCTTTCGCTCTCTTTGCTCAATTTACCGCTGCTCGTCAGAGTAACGGAAGAAGCCTTGCAGACTGTTCCGCAGACTTACAGGGAAGCCAGTCTTGCTTTGGGCGCAACGAAATGGCAGACCATTCGCAAAGTAGTGCTGCCGGAAGCAATGGGTGGTATAATTACAGGTATCATGCTGGCCAGTGGCCGTGCGATAGGTGAAAGCGCTATTTTGATCTTCACCGCTGGTACTACTGTTTCCAGACACATGGCGGATTTCGACGTTTTTGCCGGCGGTGAAACCTTGGCTGTTCATCTCTGGTATGTAATGGGTATCGGACTTGTACCGGACCGTGTTGCGATCGCCAATGGAATTGGTGCGCTGTTGATTTTAGTAGTATTATTTATTAACCTGCTGTTTATTTTTGCGCAAAGAAAATTAAAATCCGTTTGAGTGTGCTGTAACTGAAAGGAACGACTAAGCGACAGAACGGATAAAAAGCGAGGAAGAATATGGTTCGCAATCGTGTTATCTTGCTCCTGCAAGGGTTGTTTTTGTGCGGTTTTTTGGTAATTGGCGCATATATTTTGAGCATTTTTCAGGATTACAGCACGCAGGCTTTCAGGGAAAATTGCATATCACAAGTAAATTTTGCTGCTAAGTTGCTCAAGGAAAGACTGCCGGAAAATGCGACTAAACAACAAGTGGAAGCGGAAACAGCAAAGATTGCGGACGAATTAAAACTTAGACTCAGAATCGTTGATGCTGTTGATACCGATGTCAGTGAAGCCGTGAGAGCGTATCTTGAAGGACAAGGCTCTGCCATTCGCATAGACACAGGCAATCAGGAAAAAACTTTATACATAGCGCAAGCTATTGGACAGGATCGTCTTGTCTTGCAAGCACCTTTTTCGATGAGTATCGTTACAGCGGAATACGCTAAAATGCGTATGGCTATTTTGGCTGCCTTGCTGCTAGTGATGTTATTAGTGACGGCGCTTGCCAAATATCTTGCCCAAAGGATTGCCCAACCGCTTGAAGAAATCGCTGACGCAGCTGCCAAAATGGCGCAAGGCGATTTATCAATACGTCTGCAACGCAATGTTGCAGGCGAATTTGCTGTTTTATCACATGCCCTGAATACTATGGCTGACAGTTTGACGGAAAAAACAGACGAGATTTACCAAGAAAAGAAAAAATTAGAATTAATAATGAAGAACACGGATAACTCTGTAGTTACTCTGAATAAAGATGGGATTATTAATGATAGCAATGACCAGTTCAGGTATTTGTTCGGGCAAGCCGTTCAAGGCCAGCATTACCTGCAGGTCATGCACAATGTTGCACTTGAAGAATTGCTGGCAACCAGTTTGAAGACCGGCTTGCCGGTAAATAAGAACATTACAGTCAACTCTCCGCATGGCAAAAGATCTTTCCAGGTTTTTGCCGCTCCACTCAGGGCAGCCTACAGCGATACTGCCAACAATGCCATCTTTGTTTTTCATGATATTACTGCTTTGCAGGCAGTTTATGAAAAGCAGGCAGAATTTGTGTCTAATGCTTCACACGAGCTTGCAACTCCTTTGACCACGATCAAAGGTTTTGCTGAAACCTTGCTTACAGAAGAAGCCTCTATGGATACAGAAATGCGCAAAAAATTTCTTAATATCGTTGTGCAGGAAAGTGAACGTATGCAAGCCTTGCTGCGCGATTTGTTGCAGATGGCACGGTTTGATTCCGAGGAATATAGAAGAAGCATAACGGTTGAAAGCTTTGTAGCACAAGATATCCTGCGTGAAGTGCAGGAGGAATTTTTGACACGAGCGCAGGAAAGAAAACTACAGCTAGATGTAGTCTGGAATAAGGAACCAATGCCAATTTTGGCCAATAGAGATTGGCTGAAACAAATTCTTGTTAACTTGTTGGAAAACGCCCTTAAGTATACACCTGAAAATGGTCTGATCAGTGTTACCTATGATCACAATGCGCAATTTGCAATTTTTACTGTGTACAATACAGGTGAAGGGATAACGGCACAAGACGCGTCAAGAATATTTGACAGATTTTACCGCATAGATAAAGCCCGCACGCGCCAGATAGGCGGTACGGGCCTTGGACTATCAATTGTGAAGTTTATTGTCGAAATGTTCGGCGGCGAAATTTCAGTAAGCAGTAAACCAGGTGAAGGGGTTGCTTTCATCTTTACTGTTCCACGCGATTTGAGCAGTATTGCTACTCCAAAGCCATTATCTTAACAACGCCTTCGAGGTCAAAAACTTTATTGTCCAGCAATGACTTGATGCGTAAAGTAAGCAAAGTATGCTGGGCCAGGTCAAGAGCTTTTAGAAGTGCCGCTTTGATTGGTGGGGAGAGATATTCAACGCCCCAGGCATCGAGAACATCAAGCGCACAAGAACGAGGCCAGTCATAGAGGGAGGTCAAAGCTTGTATGAGCAAGTCTTCGCCGGAACCGGGTCTGGTTTCCAAAGCCTTGATAATTGGCGGCAAAGCATGTTCATCTTCCTTATAAGCTGTAATGTGCTGGCGGGCAAAGTTCAGGATTTCTTCATAACGTTCATTATTATCGGTTGCCAAGAGATATTCGTACAATTTCGTGGCCTTTGGTTCTTTATAAAGCAGTTCGGCAAGCGTATTCCAAATATCAATATTGAGGGCATAAGCAAAGTCTGCAGCGAGAAAATTGATGCTGCCGTCGGGATTAAGGAGTTTCTCTTTAATTTCCGGCAGCCAATCCTTGCTGTAGATTATTTTTTCGGCCACACTAATTAAAAGGTGGCATTTGTTGGCATCCAATGTTTCCCAACGGTTCTCATCTGCCAGCCTTTGGAGATTGTTGGAGAGGTTAATAATACCAACCAGGTTTTCAATGGAGTCGGCATATTTTTCGGCATGCCGCAGAATTTCCCTCAGCAGACCATAAGTATTGATTACTGCCAGATCGGCAAGACTATCATTTTCTGTATCAATGTCCAGGAGAAATTCCAGATAGTTGTTCAAAGCATGCAGAGCACCCTGATATAATTCTTCATCAATTGCCGGTTTTTGCAGGGCGGCCAGCATATTGCCTTCCTTGATACAGCGCAAGGCAATTGCCGGATAATGCACGTCAATTTCGCTGCCGTGCCTGAGCAGCCAGTCTTTTTTCTCCGGGGTATCATATTCTGCAGCTTCCATTGCATGTACACGGCCCCAACCATAGGTTGTTTGAATAATATCCCACAGATCCAGTTCGTCTTCAATGTTGCTGAGGTGGAACGCAAAAATTACGAAATAGGTAAATTCATCACAGCGTGCGAGAGTACGCAGGTCATCCTTGAGGGTGGCGTGGTCGCCTTTGGATAGTTCATCAATATCGAAAAGGCCGCAAAGTACTATGGCAAACTTGACCGCTTCTCTGCTTGGCGCTTCATAAAGCCATTCCAAGGCGAGCTCAATAAAAGTATCAGGAATATTTTCTTCGTTTTCCAGTTTGGCAGCAAGACTTTCGCAATAGGAAACGCATTGGGTAAAGGCAACAAGCTGATAAAGGTTATCGCGTTTTTTCTCATTGGGCAGCTGCAGATAATCCTTAATTGCTTTGTAAACGACCTCCATGATTTTTTTGTCATCTTCATCGGTTGACATGATGACGAAAGCATCACCGGCTCCTAATTCCAGTCCGATGGAAGGATTGATGAAGGAATATTCGCCGCGCGGCAGGTTGTCGCCGGTGAAAAAACCATCCTCGTCTATATGTTTTTTTATGTATTGAAATATGCTATTATCCCTTTGCCAGGGACGAGTTTTAGTTTTCATGTTAGATCCTTTCCTAAGTGTTTTGCTTAACTATTATAACATAAATAGCAAGAATCCTAGCCGTGAAATCTTTGTGGCAAGGTATCTCAAAGTGTGTTTCCCTGACATCAGGGCAGTAAAAAACCCCTTCAAACCATTACGGTATGAAGGGGTTTCTGAATTTTGCTGATTGCTAGCTTATTTCATGGCCACTTGAGAATTGATGTCAATTTCAAGCAGACAGTCACCACTTTCAATTCTGCTCGCAGGACCTACATGAACCTGCGCCACGATGCCGCTGAGAGGAGAAACAATGGTGGTTTCCATCTTCATTGCTTCCGTTACTACCAGTGGATCACCTTTAGCTACGCGCTGACCTTTTTCCACCAGCACTTTAACGACAGAGCCGGAAAGGGTAGCAGCAATTTCGCCTGGGTTAGTTTTGTCGGCTTTTTTGCGGGAAATGCTGGTTGCCTTGACATTTTTATCTTTTAAGTCTATTTCGCGCGGCAAGCCATTCAATTCAAAGCTCACGGTACGGATACCATCATCGTTGGCAGCACCAATGTGGACAAGACGAATTACCAAAATTTTGCCAGGTTCAATTTCAACATTAACTTCTTCACCTGGAGTCAGACCGAAGAAGAAGGTCGGTGTATCAAGGACGGAAACATCGCCGTATTCATTAACGAACCTGACCCAGTCGCTGAATACCTTAGGGTATAGGCAATAGGAGCTTACTGCTTCGTCGGTAGTTGGACCACCCAAAGCCTCCAGCTCATCTTTGACCTTGCCGAAATCAACAGGAGCCAGAGTATCACCAGGACGGCCTAAGACAGGTGTTTTGCCTTTTAAGACGATTTTTTGCAAGGTTTCCGGGAAGTTTTGGTAAGGTACGCCGATTTTGCCTTCGAAGAATTCAATTACAGAGGTTGGAAAGCTGAGGCTGTCACCTTTTTCGTAAATATCTTCTTCTGTGAGGTTGTTTTGTACCATAAAGAGTGCCATGTCACCAACTATTTTGGAGGAAGGTGTAACTTTTATAAGATCTCCAAACATCATGCTGACGGTATGGTACATGGTTTTAATTTCTTCCCAACGGTCCAAAAGACCTAGGGCAGCAGATTGCTGTTTCAGGTTGGTGTATTGTCCGCCCGGCATTTCATGTACGTAGACTTCCGGATTCGGGAATAGCTCTGTCTGATCGGCAGCTTTATAGTACGGACGTACAGTCTCCCAGTAACGGGAAAGCTCGTTCATAGCATCAATATCAATTTTCGGTTGACGAGGATTGCCGGTAAGCGCATAGTACAAGCTGTTGCCACTTGGTTGAGAAGTGCCGCTGGACATAGAAGAAAGTGCCACGTCGACGATATCAACACCGGCATCAATAGCTTTACCACAAGTATAAATAGCATTACCGGAGCCTTCATGGGTGTGAAGGTGAATTGGCAGATCGACAGCATCCTTCAGCGCTGAAACCAATTGATAGGCGGCTTCTGGTTTTAAAAGACCTGCCATATCTTTGATGGCAATAATGTTGGCACCAGCTTTTTCAAGCTCTTTGGCCATAGTAACATAGTAATTCAAATTATACTTGTCACGGCTTGGATCAAGAATGTCACCGGTGTAACAAAGCGCTGCTTCAGCTACCTTATTGCAGCTGCGTACTGTATCGATGGATAAAAGCATGTTGTCGAGACTGTTCAAACTGTCGAAGATGCGGAAAACATCTACGCCGTTTTTCGCTGCGAGACGGATGAATTCTTTAACGACATTATCCGGATAGCTGGTGTAACCAACAGCGTTGGCACCACGGAGCAGCATTTGGAAAAGGATGTTAGGTACTTTTTCACGGAATTGGACCAGACGATCCCAAGGACTTTCATAGAGGAACCTGTAGGCCACGTCAAAAGTGGCACCGCCCCAGCATTCAAAAGAGAACAGGTTAGGGAGTTTTGCTGCCGTAGGTTCAATTACTCTCAGCATATCAGCAGTGCGCAGACGGGTAGCAAAAAGTGATTGATGGGCATCACGGAAGGTTGTATCAGTGAAAAGAACTTCCTTCTGTGCCTGCAGCCATTTAGCCAGTCCTTCCGGTCCCTGACTGTCCAATATTTGCTTGGTGCCGCTTGGCATTTCGCCTTTGACGTATTTTGGCATATTCAAAGGCCCAAAATCTGGCTTGGATTGAACGCCGACATTGGCATAGCCATTGACGGTTGTTTCAGCGATATAGGCCAGCAGTTTGGTGCCGCGATCAAGTGGTTTTTGGAAGATAAACAAATCATTGTTTTCATCAACAAAGTTTGTATCGTAGGAGCCTTCAATGAATTGCGGATGGGTGAGCACGTTTTCCAGGAACTGGATATTGGTTTTGACGCCGCGGATACGGAATTCTTTCAAGCAGCGCAGCATTTTGGAAATAACGATCTTGTGTGTTAACCCCCAGGTAGTTGCTTTAACCAGAAGAGAGTCGTAATAAGGTGTAATAACAGAACCGGTAAAAGCATTGCCGCCATCAAGACGAATGCCAAAACCGCCGCCGGAACGATAAGCAATCAGCTTGCCGGTATCAGGCATAAAATTATTGGCAGGATCTTCGGTGGTAATACGGCATTGGATCGAATGGCCGTGGCAATAAATCTTATCTTGTTCAGGAATGCCAATTTCTTCACTGTGGATAGAATAGCCTTCGGCAATCTTGATTTGGGTTTGGACGATATCAATACCGGTAATCATTTCGGTAACAGTGTGTTCAACCTGAATACGCGGATTAACTTCTATGAAATAAAATTTATTGTCAGGGGTAGCCAGGAATTCTACTGTACCGGCACTGACGTATTTAACATTTTTCATTAATTTAACTGCGGCATCGCAAATTTCTTTGCGGAAGGCAGGATCAAGGGAGAAGGCAGGCGCAATTTCAACTAGTTTTTGATGGCGTCTTTGGATAGAACAATCTCTTTCATACAGATGAACTATATTGCCTTGGCTGTCGCCAATTATTTGAACTTCAATATGTTTTGGATTTTGCAGATACTTTTCCAGATAAATTTCATCACTGCCAAAGGCTTTCATAGCTTCAGATTTAGCACGGTTATAAGCATCTTCTAATTCTGCATAGTTGCTGACCATACGCATACCACGGCCGCCGCCGCCATTAACGGCTTTGATCATGATGGGGTAGCCATGCTTTGCCACAAAGGCTTTGACGTCATCCAGACTGTCAACAGTGCCATTGCTGCCTGGAATCATAGGAATACCAGCAAGTTCGGCTTGCTTGCGCGCATTTATCTTATCGCCAAACATAACAAGATGCTCAAGAGCAGGACCGATGAAAATCAACCCTTCTTCAGCGCAGCGTTTAGCTAATTGGCTGTTTTCTGAGAGAAAACCATAACCTGGATGAATGGCATCAACGTCATGCTCACGGGCAATCCTCATAATATCTTCAATGTCCAAATAGGCTTCGACAGGGCCTTTGCCAGCACCGACCATATAAGCTTCGTCAGCTTTATTGCGGTGCAGAGAGAGCATATCTTCTTTTGAATAGATTGCTACTGTGCGAATGCCAAGTTCGTTGCAGGCACGGAATATGCGAATGGCAATTTCGCCACGGTTGGCAACCAAAACAGTTTTAATTTTTTTCATTGTTATACCTCCTATGGCCTAACTCAATATATTGTATAAAATTAGCACTTGGTTTACAAGGGCAGAATAACATGTATACAAAATTCATGAAATAAAAGAAAAAATAAAATAAGTGTAAAGAAAAGCCAACTTACTTCATAAAAGCAAGTTGGCTTAAAGGGTTCAAACAATATGCATACCTATAGACACCATAAAAAGACCACCGATAATACTCAACGCAAGGTATAGAAAACCACTAATAGTTTGTTGTGCCAGAAGTTCGAAAGCTTCCAGACTAAAGGTGGAGAATGTTGAAAAACCACCTAAACAGCCGGTAATAATAAATAGCTTCCAATATAATGGCATTTCCGGATGACGGAGACAGAAGGAAACCATCATACCTATAAACAAACAAGCAAGCAAATTGATAGTTAATGTTCCGTAAGGAAAAGCAGTGCCTAATTTATCATGGATAAGCAGGGAAAGAAAATAACGGCAAAGAGAACCTATTGCACCACCTATGGCAATAGCGAGGACATTAACTGCTATCATTATTGCTCCACCTGTGCCTTAATACTATCGAAAGTTTCAGGACTGATAATATGCTCAATGCGGCAGGCATCTTTCGCAGCAATTTCAGGAGAAATGCCAAGCTTTTTTTCTAAAAAAGCAGTAATCACAAGGTGACGTTCTAATACACTTTGCGCCTTCTCCAAGCCGCGCTCGGTAAGAATAATATTGCCATCTGCTTCCATTAATATATAGTTTTCGCGCCTTAAAATTGACATGGCACGGCTGATACTAGCTTTGGAAAAATTAAGTTCTGCAGCGACATCAATGGAACGGACATAACCTTTCCTTTTTTGCAGCAAGAGGATAGTTTCAAGATAATTTTCGCCAGATTCTTGGATAATCATGCTAAAGCCCCCATTTTTACAAAAAATATGACTTTATTTCCATCTATTTTAACATAATAGCGGATAATAGTACAATTAACCCGCTAATAACAAAGACGCTATAAATTATGCAAAAAAGTAAGGGCTAAAGAACTGACGTGCCTGCTGCACATCAGCGACCGACTGCTTGCAGACGAATTGCCGCGTGTGGAAGCAACCAGAGGAACTCTTTAACCCTTACACAATATAGAGTTTTGAGACACAATCACTTGTGCGTTTAAATTTTTTGTGAAAATAGAAAAAAACCTTGACAACTGCAGTTAATGCTAGTAAACTAGCAGCATGAATTAGCAATAGCTAACCAAAGAGAGAAGGGGAATTATGCTAAATAATGCCATGACCTATGAAAAAGATTTTTCTTTACGGGGAATGATCCCCGCATCAATGTTGGAAGCTGGGCGACCTATGAAAATTGTTCGTATTCAGGGACGCGATAAAACAAGGACATTTTTGGCTGGTTTAGGTTTTACGGAGGGAAGTGAAGTTACTGTTGTTTCAGAGCTGGCAGGTAATGTAATTTTTAAAATTAAAGATGCGCGTGTTGCTTTAGGGCGCGAAATGGCCAGTCGGATTTTGGTAGGGTAAAGGAGATAATTACTATGAAGACTCTAAAAGAAGTTGGTACCGGCGAAACAGTCGTTGTCAGCAAGATTAATGTGACAGGCAGTGTTAAGAGACGCATTATGGATATGGGTATCACTAAAGGTGTTTCAATCACAGTACGTAAGGTTGCTCCACTGGGTGACCCTATTGAGCTTAATGTCAGAAACTATGCCGTTTCTTTACGTAAAGCTGATGCGGAGAATATTTTTGTTGAATAACAGGGTAGATCTGTTTTTTTTAATGTATAGTTAGCATATGCTAACAAGAGGAGGCAGAAATGAGCAAGACTTTAGCTCTGGTTGGTAATCCTAACTGTGGGAAGACAACTTTGTTTAATGAATTGACTGGCAGCAGCCAGTATGTCGGTAATTGGCCAGGCGTAACCGTTGAAAAGAAAGCTGGCAAACTTAAAGGCCATAATGATATTGAGGTTATGGATTTGCCGGGGGTGTATTCCTTATCGCCTTACACATTGGAAGAAGTCATCACAAGGGATTATTTACTGGAAGAAAGACCTTCCGTGATTGTTAATATTGTTGATGCTTCCAATTTGGAACGCAATTTGTATTTAACAACGCAGATTCTGGAACTGGGGATTCCTGTGGTAGTTGCTTTGAACATGATGGATATTATCAGGAAAAATGGTGATGAGATAAGTATCATCAATCTTGCAGCTGAATTAGGCTGCCCTGTTTATCCTATTGAAGCGGCACATGGCATTGGACTTAACGAAATGCTGCAAGAAGCAATAAGACTTGCCGAAGTCCAAGTTCAATCTTACTCATTAGCAATTTTTAAAGGCAATCTTGGCAAAACACTGAAGGAAATAGAGTCACTTCTGGATGAGGAAATCCCAGCACATCTCAGAAGATGGTTTGCTATCAAACTTTTCGAACGTGATGAAAAGGTATTGGCGAAACACAAACTGTTTCACAATATGAGAGTGAAAACTGAGCAAATAATTACGCAATACGAGGATGAGGTTGATGACGATGCAGAGAGCATCATTACTAACGCCCGTTACGAATATATCAGCTCAATTATTCACCGCTGCATTACTAAGAAACGCAAATCTCATGAATTGAGCACTTCAGATAAAATCGACAGAATACTTACCAACAGGATATTAGCTCTGCCGATTTTCTTTTTGATCATGTGGCTGGTTTATTATGTTTCTATTCAGACACTGGGGGACATGAGCACCAGCTTTATGGAAGATACCTTTTCGGCAATCAGTGATGGCTTAGGCGGCATGATGGAGGAAGCCGGGGTCTCAGCAACATTGCAAAGTCTTGTTCTTGATGGCATTGTTGGCGGCGTTGGTGCTGTTCTGGGTTTTGTACCGCAAATCATGATTCTCTTCTTTTTCCTTTCCTTCTTAGAAGATTGTGGTTACATGGCACGTGTGGCCTTTATTATGGATAGAATTTTCCGCCGTTTTGGGCTTTCCGGCAAATCTTTCATCCCCATGCTGATTGGCAGCGGGTGTTCGGTACCGGGCATCATGGCCAGCCGTACAATTGAGAACGAGCAAGACAGAAAAATGACGATTATGCTGACCCCGTTTATACCTTGCAGTGCTAAAATGCCGGTCTTTGTTCTGTTTGCAGCAGCTCTTTTCCCAGAAGAGTCTTGGGTGGGACCTTCTATGTACTTCTGGGGTATTGCCATGGTTATTTTCTCCGGTATCTTGCTCAAACAAACTTCTACTTTTGGTGGCAAGCCGGCACCTTTTGTTATGGAACTGCCGCAATATCATATGCCGACGCTCAAAGGCGTATTCATCCATATGTGGGAAAGAGCACGCTCCTTTATCGTTAAAGCCGGTACGGTAATATTTATCGCGTCTGCCTTGGTCTGGATGTTACAAACCTTTAACTTCTCATTCGAAATGGTAGACCCGGAAGAAAGCATGCTGGCAACGATCGGCACAGCAATTGCTCCTATCTTTGCACCGATGGGCTTCGGCACCTGGCAGGCAGCCTTCGCGGCAATATCAGGGTTCCTTGCTAAAGAAGTCGTTGTTTCTACTTTCGCGATTCTGGCAGGCTTAGGTGAGGCTGCTGAAGAAGATCCAAACCTTATCCAAGTTGTACAAACGATGTTCACGCCAGCCAGCGCTTATGCCTTCATGGTATTCACCTTGCTTGCCTCGCCTTGCTTTGCCGCAATTGGAGCAATCAGAAGAGAAATGGGCAGCTGGAAGTGGACTTTTGCAGCACTTGCATACCAAACCGGTTTAGCCTATGTAATGGCAACCTTGATTTATCAGATAGGC
This sequence comes from uncultured Acidaminococcales bacterium, assembly GCA_964386405.1. Taxonomy (GTDB): domain Bacteria; phylum Bacillota; class Negativicutes; order Acidaminococcales; family Acidaminococcaceae; genus RZYP01. Next base: position 11,347 of record CAYLRW010000051.1, read on the forward strand.
AGCAGATTATAATAAATTTATTTAAAAAAATTATTATATTAAGGAGTTGACCCAATGAAAAAATCTTTAGTATTAGCAATGACAATGGCCATGGGAATTTCCGCGACA
>CAYLRW010000052.1:0-6250 GCA_964386405.1 uncultured Acidaminococcales bacterium
CACTTGGGCAAAGCGTTATATCTGGTCAGAAGCAAAATCAATAGGTCAAGCTCACCGGGCCGTTTTCTGTTATCAGCACCGTATGCTCCCATTGCGCAGATGGCATACCATCTATGGTCAGTGCCGTCCAGTCATTTGCCGCATCAACATAGATATCTTTCTTACCCATATTGATCATCGGTTCAATAGTAAAAATCATGCCGGGCACTAACAGCATCCCGGTATTTTTTTTGCCCACATGGCAAACGAAAGGTTCTTCATGAAATTCAATACCAACGCCATGACCGCCGAATTCACGTACTACTGAGTAGCCGCGTTTATGCGCATAATTGCCGATAGCCGCGCCGATATCGCCCATAAAGGCCCAAGGTTTAGCTGCTTCTATGCCAATTCTCAGGCACTCTTTGGTAATGGCCACAAGGTCCTGCTTCTTTTTGTCAACTTTACCAATCATGAACATACGTGACGCATCAGAATAATAGCCTTTATAAATTGTTGATACGTCTACATTAATGATATCACCGCTTTTCAAAATAACACTTTTGTCCGGGATACCGTGGCAAACCTCTTCGTTAACGGACGTACAACAGCTTTTTGGGAAACCCATGAAATTAAGCGGTGCCGGAATTGCGCCATGAGCAACAGTGTAATCATAGACCATAACATCTATATCTTCTGTACTCATGCCAGCTTTGATGTGTTGCTCAACATAGTCCAGTACACCTGTATTAATATCACAGGATTCCTTGATGCCGGCAATTTGTTCCGGTGTTTTCAACATAGAGAGGTCGGGCACTTCATAGCCTTTTTCTTTGTATTCCTGTATCTTTTTTTCAATGGGCAGATGGCATTCGCTATATGCTTTGCCGCTGCCACACCAACATGGTGAATTGTTTTCTGGCATATTTTTTACTCCTTTGTACATGGTATTCTTTATTATAGCACTTTTCCCGCTATTGCGCTCCCACGTTTCTGTGATAAACTATAAGTTAATAATTCTTTTGGAAGGACTGTTCTATGGAAACCTTACTATATTATTTCAATACTATGTTTTTTTATTTCTCTGAGTATGTTATGCACTTTGACCGCTATATTCCAGCTATCATGCAGGATTATGGTTCCTTAATTTATTTTTTGCTGTTCGCTATCTTTTTCTGCGAAACAGGTTTGGTCGTTACGCCTTTCTTGCCTGGTGATTCCTTGCTGTTTGCCTGTGGTGCTCTGGCAGCCACAGCCGATAGTCTGCATTTGCCAACAGTCTTTTTAATCTGTCTTGTCGCAGCAATACTTGGTGACGCCTGCAACTATATGATTGGCGAGAAACTCGGTCATCAGCTGATTGCCCGCCACAACCGCTTAATCAAACCGGAACATATTGAGAAAGCGCAAAAATTCTACGAAAAACATGGTCATAAAGCAATCTTTCTTGCACGCTTCGTACCAATTGTCCGCACTTTTGCTCCTTTCGTCGCCGGCATCGGCAACATGCATTATCGCACCTTTGCTGTCTACAATATCATCGGTGCTATCTCTTGGGTAACACTCTTTATTGGGACTGGCTATTTCTTCGGCAATATGCCTTTTGTCAAAAACAACTTTTCGCATGTAACTCTGGGTATAATTGTCTTTTCCGTCTTGCCGATTATTTTTGAAATAATTAAAGCGCGAAAAGAAAAATAATAATTATAAAAAGGAGTAATTGTATGTACTATTTTACCAATGACTACTCTGAAGGTGCCCATCCGCTAATTATGCAAAAACTCCTGGAAACAAATATGGAGCAAACTGGTGTCTATGGCAGCGATCAATACTGCGATAATGCCAAAGCTCTCATCAAAACGGCCTGTGGCCGCGAAGACGCAGATGTCCATCTTTTTATCGGCGGTACACAGACTAACTTTACTATTATCAGCGCAGCGCTCAGACCTTTCCAAGGTGTTTACTCCTCTTTTCTTGGTCACATCAACACGCACGAAGCCGGTGCCATTGAACACACCGGCCATAAAGTGTTGGAATTACCGACTGCTGACGGCAAGCTGACCGCTCAGCAGATTGAAGAAAACTATCTGATCTATTTGAACGACCCCAAACGCGAACATTGGGTACAGCCTAAGATGGTTTATATCTCCCACCCTTCCGAGGTTGGCACCCTCTATTCCAAGAAAGAATTGGAAGCTCTTTCTGCCACCTGCAAAAAATATGGTCTCTATCTCTTTCTTGATGGTGCACGCCTTGGCTATGGGCTTACCTCACCCGGCACTGACCTTACCCTGCAAGATATTGCGCGGCTTTGCGATGTTTTTTACATCGGCGGTACCAAATGCGGTGCTCTGTTCGGTGAAGCTGCCGTCATCCTTAATCCTGAATTAAAGGCTGATTTTCATACCATCATGAAACAAAGTGGTGCTGTTCTGGCTAAAGGACGCCTGCTAGGCTTGCAATTTCAGACACTGTTTACCGATAACCTTTACGAAAAAATCTGCCAGCACGGTATTAATATGGCGATGCTGCTGAAAGAAGCTTTTACGGAAAAAGGCCTGCCTTTCGTTGCGCAATCCTTTACCAATCAGCAGTTCCCCATTCTGACAGAAAAAATGTATGAAACTCTTACTCAGAAATATGGCATCGGTTCCTGGGAAGTCTTCGACAATGGCACACGCGCTGTACGCTTCTGTACCAGCTGGGCAACGTCGGAAGAACAAGTGCATAACTTAACAAACGATTTGAAAGCTTTGTGAGATAAAAAAGAAACCGTGATTCTTATTAATAAGAATCACGGTTTTATTATTTTTGTTTAGAAAGCAGGAAGACCGTACCCAGAATACAGGCAACACCTATACTATCAGGTATGCCAAAGTCTACATTTAGAAGCAGCACCGACAGTATCACGGAAGAAAGCGGTTCTACCGAGGCCAGCGCGCCTACTTCCGAAGGCTTGATATATTTTGTGCTTTCCAGATACGTGTAAAAAGCAATTATCGTACCAAAAACTACGACAGCCACCAAAGCAAGGAATGTATGCAAATCCCAAATACCGATGAAAGGCCAGGGTCTGCGCACAAGCGTTAAAATGCCGCCACCGATAATCATCGCCCAACCAATTACTATCGCCGACGAATACTTTAACAAAAGATCCTTTGGTTGGATAGTATAAAAAGCCATAGCAAAGGCTGACAAAACACCCCAAAAAAGCGTTTCTTCGGAAATAGCCAGCTTGTCCCACTGTCCTTTGGTAATCAAAAGATAGGTGCCAAACATCGCTAAAAGAACAGCCAAAACTTCGGTACGGTCGGGTCGGCGTTTAAGCTTCCAGACTGCATAAACCAAAACAATGACCGGCATCAGATACTGCAATATCGTAGCTGTAGCGGCGTTGCCGTAATTAATTGCCAGATAATAAGTGTATTGGGTCGCCATCATACCAAAAATGCCGAAAATAACAAGCTGCTTTCTATATCTTGCATTCTGCCAGATAGAAAAAACGTCTCCGCCGCCATGATAGTGAAAAAGCAGCATGATAAAACCAGCAACAAGCATACGCACACTAGCCAGCCAAGTTGGGTCAAGATGCTGAACTTCAAATAAATACTGTACTGCCACTCCGGATGCTCCCCAAAGAGAAGCTCCGCCTAAAACCATAATTATTCCTTTTCTTCTGCTGCTTGCTGCATCCAATCTCATACCGCCATTCGCAAATATATTTTTACAGCACTTCTCCAGCAGTTAAGTTTTAACGAAAAACCTCTGTCAAAGGTGGGATAACCTGCTTTTTACGAGAAAGACAACCAGGCAGATAATAGAAGCCCTCTTCTGTTTTCTCACCAAAAGCCTGTATTAAAATGCTTTGCGGCTCGCCGGCAACAAGCAGATCACTCGCCTGCCCAAGAATATCAGTTACCAGAAGCAGAGCAAAATCATAACCATCTTCCTTTTTCAATACTTGCAGAGCGTTCTGCAATTCAGGATATTTCGTCTTTGCATATCCACGATCCATAATGTTGATCTGTGCTACGCCAACTTTTTGTTCGCCGAAATCAAATTCCTTGATATCGTTGCGCACCAAATCAGCCGGTGACATAGTACTAATGACATCACCATGTCTTAATAATTTCATCGCATAGTCTTCAACATCTTCAATGCCAGCAAGTCCTGCCAACTTCAGAGCTGTTTCCTTGTCCAGCGGAGTTGCCGTCGGTGAACGGAAAAGCAACGTGTCCGAGACGATTGCTGACATCAGTACACCGGCAATCTGCGGTTCCATTTCCACACCACGATGGAAAATCAGGTTCGCAACAATAGTAGCTGTTGAACCCACCGGCTCTTGCCTAATATAAATAGGTGCACTGGTAGTCAGCCCACCCAGCCTGTGGTGATCAATAATTTCCAGGATTTTTGCTTCGTCTACGCCTTCAACAGCTTGGCTGCGTTCATTATGGTCAACCAGGATAACTTCCCTGCGTGGATGCCCCATAATGCTTTGCTGGTCAATTGTGCCAATATACTTGCCTTTTTCTATGACCGGATAGCAAATATAGTCTGTAGCAGACATTTTGGCCTGTACTTCGGCCAAAAGATCAGCATTAGTAAAGCTGACAACATCCTTGGTCATCAGGAATTGAACAGGCACACTTTGGTTGATCAAGCGGGCTGCTTTATAAGTATCGTGAGGCGTACTGATAATTAAGGCTCCCATTTTTTCTGCGAGCTCTAATACTTCCGCTTCTACCTTCGTATCTCTTGTTAAGATCAAACCGGCAGCGCCGACACGCAATGCTGCAAGCTGCGCGTCCACGCGATCACCGATAATCACCAAATCCTGTTTTGCCAGCGAAGCACTGATCGTATCGGCGGCGGACGCACCGATTTTAATCTTACCGCAGAATTTCTTTTCTAAATCACCGCAGAATAGTTTGCCATCCAACGCAGTTAAAATACTCTTATAGTAAACTCCTGCTTCATGCAGGTCATGAATTGACATTTCATTATAATAACGCATTGCCAGATCCTTGACCGCAATCATGCCGGCAAGCTTACCTGTTGCTTCCACGACCGGAATGGCTCTCAGGTTTTGTTCTGTAAAAATTTTACCTACTTCATGCAGTGTCGTTTCCGGCAAAACACTAGGGGTTTCGTTCAGTTTGATATCACCTAAACGCGGATACAAATCATTCACGAGTAGTGGTGCCGGTACCTTAAAGTAATCAAGCACAAACTGTGTTTCCGGATTTATTTTTCCTGCTCTGGCTGGAATAGCATTAACACCCAGCTTTTCTTTTAAATATGCATAAGCAATAGCCGAGCAAATAGAATCAGTATCAGGATTAAGATGCCCGATAACCAAAACTGGTTTCTTCACAAAAAATCCTCCTTCATAAATACAATTACAACATAAAAATTGCCTATATCCATGAACTCTTGGCTGACACCGCCCACGAATTTCACCTTACAGAAACAAATCTCCTGCTACAGAAATTGTGGCAGGAGATTTAATCTTATAAGTTATTGTTTAGAAAGTATGTTGAAAATCTGCCTTAATACTTACTGTTGTTTTCCTGTTTGCGGCGCCCGCCGAGCTCGGCAAGCAATTCTCCCGGCGCAATGTTATGGTAGGCCAAGAGTACCAGACAATGATACCACAAATCGCTCATCTCGTAAACAACTTCCTTGCTATTGTTGTTTTTAGAAGCAATAATCGTTTCAGCAGATTCTTCACCGACTTTTTTCAATATTTTATCTTGTCCTGACATGAAAAGATATTTGGTGTAAGACTTTTCACCGCCATGTTCTTTCTTCTCCTGAATAACTGCATAAAGTTCGGACAAAATACTTGGTAAATTAGCTTCACCAACGACAGGCATATTTTTACCTTCGCCGCTATTCCACAAAGGATAGCTGAAACAGGAATAGTTACCGGTATGGCAGGCATTACCTGTTTGCGCAACCTTTAAAAGTAATGTGTCGCCGTCACAATCATAAGTTATGCTAAGCACCTTCTGCATATGCCCGGAAGTAGCACCCTTGTTCCATAATTCCTGCCGGCTGCGGCTCCAGAACCAGGTATAGCCGGTTTCTACCGTTCTTGCCAGTGATTCTTCGTTCATATAAGCCAACATCAAGACCGCATTGGTTTTGACATCCTGCACAATAGCAGGTATCAGGCCCTTTTCATCAAATTTCAGATTTGCAAAATCAATTTTCATAATCTTACCTCCACTCCCCGGCTGCGTAAATATTCTTTAACCTGCCGGAT
>CAYLRW010000052.1:6350-11201 GCA_964386405.1 uncultured Acidaminococcales bacterium
ACATCAAGTCCTGTCGGCGTTCTGCCGCCATTGACATAAACTTCCCACTTGTTTTCAGCGACGCGTTTTGCGTCAACAGCAAGTACGATGCACTGGCTGCCAAAAAGCCTGGCTCCTTCGCTGATCAGCTCTGGATTTTTCACTGCCGCAGTATTCAACGAGGTTTTATCGGCTCCTGCATTCAACGCATTGCGTATGTCAATAACAGTACTGATGCCCCCGCCAACGGTTAGCGGCATAAAGACTTCACCGGCTGTACGGTTGATTACATCGAGCATAGCCTTGCGCTGTTCCACCGAAGCCGTAATATCGAGAAAAACCAATTCGTCTGCAGCCTCTTCATCGTAGATATGGGCTAGTTCAACCGGATCACCGGCATCCTGCAGACCAACAAAATTTGTACCTTTTACGACGCGGCCAGCTTTCACATCCAAACAGGGAATAATTCTCTTCGTATGCATTTTATTCCTCCTTGAGCACAGCTAAGGCTTCTTTTAAATCAAGAGCACCTGTATAGATAGCCTTGCCAATGATGCAGCCTTCAATACCATCTGCCTCATGTAGCTGCAAAGCTTTGATATCCGCCAGAGAAGAAACTCCACCCGAAGCAATTACTTTGATACCGCTGGTCTTAGCAAGCTCTGCTGTTGCTTCGACATTCACGCCTGAAAGCATACCATCCCTGCTGATATCAGTGAAAATAATGTGCTCTACACCGACAGCGGCCATCTTTTTTGCCAATTCGACAGCGCCGATACCGCCGCCAATGCCCCAGCCCTCGACTGCTACTTCGCCATTTTTGGCATCAATACCGACCACGACCTGTCCTGGAAATTTTTGGCAAGCCGCCCGCACAAGTTCCGGATCGCGAACTGCAACCGAACCCAAAATTACACGCGTGACGCCCAGGGCCAGCATCTTTTCGATATTTGCCAGAGTACGGATACCACCGCCAACCTGTACCGGTATTTTTACTTTGGCTAAAATTCTTTTGATAACCTCGGTGTTGCTGCTCTGACCAGCCAAAGCACCGTCAAGATCAACAACATGCAGGTATTCGGCACCGGCGTCTGCCCAGCGTACTGCCATTTCTGCCGGATCTTCCGCAAAAACGGTTTCACACTCGAATTTGCCTTCCGTGAGCCGCACACAGCGGCCATTTCTGATATCTATTGCAGGGAAAAGAATCATAACTGCCACTCCTTAAAGGATTGTAAAATACCTAAGCCTACTTTGCTGGATTTCTCAGGATGGAACTGCACTGCCTGCACATTTGCTCTGCCGACAGCGGCGGTAACCTCCGTCCCGTAATTACAAACAGCCGTAATGATACTTTTATCTTCAGGTACAGCGTGAAAACTATGGACAAAATACACATAACCATCAGCTGCCTTGGTAAGCAGCGGCGAAGGAGTTTTCAAAATAAGGCTGTTCCAGCCCATGTGCGGTACTTTCAGGTCTGTCTTGATCTTTTCCACCTGTCCCTTGAAAAAACCAAGGCCCGGTATGCCGGGGGCTTCCTCGCTCCCTTCGAACAAAAGCTGCAAGCCCAGGCAAATACCCAGGAAAGGTTTCTCACTGGCAAGCGTTTCCTTAATAACGGGAACCAAGCCATATTTTTCCAGGTTCAGCATGCAATCGCCGAAAGCACCGACACCTGGCAGAATTACTTTGTCAGCCTTGGCTATCTTGGCTGCCTCCGAAGTGACTTCAACCTCGGCACCAACATATTTCATTGCTTTATTTACGCTGTGCAGATTGCCCATGCCGTAATCAATGATTACAATCTTTTCGCTCATAATTTCCCCTTGCTGCTCATTACACCTTTAACACGAGCATCGATTGCCACCGCCTCAGCAAGCGCTCTGGCAAAAGCTTTGAAAATAGCTTCAATAATGTGGTGCGTATTCTGACCATAAAGCAGACGCACATGCAACGTAAGACCGCTTTCTGCGGCAACGGCACGGAAAAATTCTTCTATCATCTCTGTTTCCAGATTACCCAAGACCACTTTAGGAATTTCTGCCCGCCAAACAAGCAGAGGACGGCCGCTGAAATCAAGAACAACATGCGCCAGCGCCTCATCCATCGGCAGGAAGCAATCGCCATAGCGATGTATGCCGGTTTTATTGCCGATTGCCTGCTTCAAAGCCTGCCCCAGCACAATGCCGCAATCCTCAACTGTATGATGAGAATCAACATGCAGATCGCCGCTTGCCTTGACACTAAGATCAAGAAAAGCATGCTTCGCCAGGAGCACCAGCATGTGATCAAGAAAGCCTATGCCGGTCGCAATTTCAGCCTGACCTTCGCCGTCAAGATTCAAACTAAGCTCTATATTCGTTTCCAGTGTCTGCCGTTCGATTTCAGCTGTTCTCATCATTAGATCCCTCCTGCTTTTTCACAAAGCTCTTTAATCGCGCCAAGGATTATAACATTTTCTTCAGGAGTACCCAGTGTTAACCGAATGCCCCCTTCTAAAGCCTGGTTTCTTGTAAAATCACGTGCCAGAATTTTCTTGTTCGCCAAAAATCTAAACACCGTTTGTCCCGCCAATTTCACTGCCGCACCCTTTTCGGTTGCCAGCCCCTCACTTTTACCAAATTCGCTGAGCTTGGCTGCCAGTTCCGGCTGCGCCGTAAACATCAGGAAATTAGTTGCTGAATCCCAGACTTTAAAACCGAGTTCAGTCAATGCGTTACCCATTTTTTCTCTTTCCGCAATAATCCGGTTGGTCCGTTCAACAAAAAGCTGTTTGTGCTTGTAAACGATTTCCGCTGTCAGCAAAGAAAAAGCATTAACGTGATAAGGCAAAAGCACCTTGCCAAGAATTCTCATCAAATCTCTGCTGCCTACCCCATAGCCTACGCGCATGGAGGCCAGTCCATAGGCCTTGGAAAAAGTACGTAAGCAGATAAAATTCTCATATTTCGAAAGCAGCGTCATCGTGGAACCGGCAAAATCAGCATCATAGCCGCCGGCGAATTCCATATAAGCCTCGTCCATGATTACCGGGCAGTCCACGTTTGCCAGAATTTTTTCCATTTGCCAAAGAGAGTTGTAATTACCGGTTGGATTGTTAGGATTACAAACAATCAATAATGCCGGTTTTTCCAACCTGCAGAAAGCAATAACAGCTTCCGCATCAATATAACCATCTTCATTTAAACTATAAGGCAAAGGTTTGCTGTCAGAAAGTTTTGTGTAAACACCATACATAGAGAAAGAAGGATACGGGAAAGCGATCTTGCGGCCGCTGCCGCCAAAAGCGTAGCAGGCCATCTGCAAAAGCTCGCTGGAACCGTTGCCAACCTGCACATTTTCCTCAGGCATACCAAAATCAGCAGCAATCAGTTGGCAGAGTTTTTCAGCCTTCATGGGTGGATAACGATTAAAGACAAACTCTTTAGCCGCCTCAGCAATCTCCGTCTGCACGGACGTCGGCAAACCCCAGTTACATTCATTAGCGTTTACTATAATATCGGCATCTATATGTTCAACCGAATATTCCTCAAGTTCTTCCAGACCTTTACGAGCTTTAAATACAGTCATCGGCTCACTCCTTTCCGGTGCGTACTCTGATAGCATTAGCATGCGCTTTCAGGCCCTCTGCTTCTGCCATTTCGATAATATCTTCACTTACAGCCGCTAAAGCCTGGGCCGTATAAGCAATAATACTGGTTTTTTTCATAAAAGTTTCTACGTTGAGCACAGAATAGAATTTTGCGGTGCCGCCAGTCGGCAATACATGATTCGGCCCGGCATAGTAATCACCAAGCGGTTCCGGTGAATAAGCGCCCAGGAAAATTGCACCGGCATTTCTGATGTAAGGCAATAGCGCAAAAGGCTCTTTAGTAATAACTTCCAAATGCTCCGGCGCCGACAAATTCGCCATTTCAATAACCGTCTCCATATCTTTGGCTACAATTATTTTTCCCTGATTAGCTAAAGACAAAGCAGCGATTTCAGCGCGCGGCAGTTTTGCCAGCTGCACCTCCAACTGCTTAACAGTTGCCTCTGCCACAGCTAATTCATCAGTGACCAAAATAGCACTGGCCAGCGGATCATGTTCCGCTTGTCCCAAAAGGTCGGCCGCCAGATAAGCAGGCTCTGCCGTTTCATCAGCGACAATCAGTATTTCGCTCGGCCCGGCCAGCATATCAATATCGCAGTGACCATAAACAGCCTTTTTCGCCAAAGTAACGAAGATATTGCCAGGGCCGGTTATCTTTTCTACCTTTGGCACGCTTTCCGTCCCAAAAGCCAAGGCCGCAATCGCTTGTGCGCCGCCCATTTTAAAAATCTCCGTGATGCCAATTTCTGCAGCCGTAGCCAATACATACGGATTAACCTTGCCGTCCTGTCCTGGTGGTACTGCCATCACAATACGCGGTACACCGGCAACCTTCGCCGGCACGGCATTCATGATAACGGAAGAAGGATAAGATGCCGTACCGCCCGGAACATAGATACCGACTGAATCAACCGGTGTTACCTTCTGTCCGAGCATCGCACCAAATTCCCTGTTAGTCAGCCATGATTTCGGCATTTGTTCTTCGTGAAATTTTTTGACATTGGCAATTGCCCTTTTGATCGCAGCCATGGTGGTTGGTTTAACGGCTGCCTGCGCAGCGGCAAATTCTTCTTCAGTTACCTTCAGAGAAAAAGTCGCCAAATCAGCCTTGTCCAAAAGACTTGTATAATACAATAATTTTTCATCGCCGCCCATACGTACATCGGCAACAATTTTATCTACAACCTGGGCTGCGGTTAGTGGTTCACCAAACATAGCAGTGACGCCAGCCTGTACCCGGGGAGATAATGTGCATTCATCAAAAGCCGGCTTTTTCA
>CAYLRW010000053.1:0-10978 GCA_964386405.1 uncultured Acidaminococcales bacterium
GAAACCATCAGCAGATATACGGGGTAAGCCATCTGATAAAGGCCAATGCCTTCGCCGCCTAAGAGACGAGACAGCAATATCCGGTTAAAAGCGCCAATAACCTTAACCATCAGACCTGCTGCCGTTAAGATCAGCGCACCGCGTAAAAATTTGTCCTTAACCACTGCGGTTACCCCTTTCCATTTTTCTTAATTATAAAGCAAAGGTGAATAACTTTCATACTTTATTCATGCCTGACAAAACGTAATAAATTCTTTTCCAGCCAAGATAAAGGATCAGTTTTGAGCTTTGTTGTTTTGAGAATTAACTGTGACTGACTGCCGCTTCTGAACTTTATATAAGGCCCGTTCTCCTTAATGACCGCCATTATGCCTTCGGGATCAGTCAGCGTATGTTCAGCAAATGTGATGCGAATTTCGGCCTGCTTAGCAACTATGCCTGTTATTTTAATCTCTCGGCACAGGCTCCTGATGATGGCAACCTTCCAAAGTGCAACGACTTGTTCAGGCGGATTGCCGAAACGATCGATAATCTCATCCATGAAATCTTCACGATCCTTATACTGCATATCAGCAAAACGACGATACAGTTCCAGTTTATAGCGTGGATTGTCAATATAATCATCCGGAATGTAAGCATCAATATCAACTTCCAATACCGGATCTGGTTCTGCTTCAGCCAAGGGCTGACCGCTCTTCATCTGGATGATGGTTTTTTCCAGCAAGTCACAATAAGCGGCAAAACCTATGCCGGCAATATGACCATGTTGCTGCGCCCCAAGCAGATTACCGGCGCCGCGAATTTCCAAGTCGCGCATAGCAATGCGGAAGCCCGCACCCAATTCCGTGAAATCCTTAATAGCCTGCAGTCTTTTTTCGGCAATTTCGCTCAAAGCCTTATCTCTTTTATAGACGAAATAGGCATAAGCCAGACGCGAAGAACGGCCAACCCTGCCACGCATTTGGTAGAGCTGTGACAAACCGAAATTTTCGGCACCGTCAATAATGATAGTATTGGCAAGCGGCACATCAAGACCATTCTCGATAATCGTCGTACTCAGCAGTACGTCGAATTTACCTTCGTAAAAGCCGATCATAGCGTCTTCCAGCATTTCTTCCGGCATCTGCCCATGTGCTATGCGGACAGCTATGCCAGGTACCAGCTGCCTTATTTTGCGTGCCAGTATTTCTAAACCCTGCACCCTGTTATGCACGTAATAGACTCTGCCGCCGCGGCGAATCTCTCTCTCCAGTGCTTCTTTGATCATGTCATCATTGTACTCAGCCACATAGGTTTCCACCGGCAGCCTATCCTCCGGCGGTGTCTCGATGACACTCATATCGCGGCCATTTACCAATGCCAGGTGTAAAGTACGAGGAATAGGGGTCGCCGACAAAGTAAGCACATCAACGCCAACAGTCCACTTCTTCATCTTTTCTTTTTGCCCTACGCCAAAACGTTGTTCCTCATCGATGATCAATAAACCAAGATCTTGGAACTGCACGTCAGACTGCAGAATTCTGTGAGTACCAATTAGTACGTCGACCTGTCCATCGTGCAATTTTTTCAAAGTCGCACGCTGTTCCCTTGGTGTCCGGAACCGGCTTATCAACTCGACATTAACGCCAAAAGGTTCCATGCGCTGCGTAAAAGTCATAAAATGCTGTTGGGCCAGAACGGTAGTTGGTACGAGTACTGCCACCTGCTTACCTTCCGTGACAGCTTTGAAAGCAGCTCTGACAGCAACCTCAGTCTTGCCATAGCCGACATCGCCGCAAAGGAGCCTATCCATCGGTATCGGTTTTTCCATGTCCCTTTTTATTTCTTCAATTGCTTGTAACTGGTCAGGGGTTTCTTCAAAGGGAAAACCTGCTTCAAACTCCCGCTGCATTTCTGTATCAGGACCAAAAGCATGGCCCGCTACAATTTTCCTTTGCGCATAGAGCCGCAGCAATTCTGAAGCTAATTCTGTGATGGCAGCCTTAGCCTTATTAGTTATACGTTTCCAATCCGAGCCGCCCATTTTCGACAGTCTCGGTGCCTGTCCCTCATTACCGACGTACTTATGCAGCAAGCCTACCTGTTCAACGGGAACGTAAAGCTTATCTTCGTTGGCATACATCAAAAGAAGATAATCTCTGTGTACGTCTCCAACCAATAAAGTTTCCACGCCTATATAACGGCCAATACCGTGCACAGCATGCACGACATAATCGCCGGCTTTAATCTCTGAAAAAAACTGTATTTTAGCTCCGCTTTGCTTATGACGTATGCGGCGTTTCTTCTGCACGCCAAAAATATCATTTTCCGTTAAAAGCAGCCACGGTTCTCCCCAGGAACGAAAACCTGCACTTAGTTCGCCGCTGAAGACGCTGATATGTCCAGGTGAAAAAAGCTGTCCCGGTTTAGCATAATAAGCAGGCAGTCCTCTGTTCTTCAGGCTTTCAGCAATGTTTTTGGCCTTGTCCACATTTCCCAGCATAATCAGCGGCGATAGGCCGTCATTCAACCAGCCCTGCAAGTCGGAAACCAAAAGATCAATATTTCTATTATAGGGGGCAACGGCTCTTACAGGTATCGTAAATGTTTTCTGATTGCTGAAAAAGCGGTGAGGCAATGCCGATACACTCAGACAGCCATGTTGATCACAAGCCGCGATGATTTCTTCCGGCATGAATAAGCGTGCAGAGTCCTGCACATTTTCGCCGAATAAATTACGTAAGTTTTCAAAGATCTTCGCAGGTTCATCTACGATGACAGTCGCTGTGGGAGATAAATATTCAAAAATGCTGGCATTATCAGCTTTTGACGTTATTCCCAAAGAAACAATTTCTACGGAATCCTTAACCTGTAATGCTCTTTGATTTTTTATATCAAAACTGCGTACGGAATCGATATTATTGTCAAACCACTCAATACGCACCGGATCAGCTTCGTTGATAGGATAAATATCCATAATATCACCGCGCAGGCAAAATTGACCAAGCGCTTCAACCTGCTCGGTACGTTCGTAGCCCATTTTGACAAGTTTGGCAATTAAAGCTTCCTGTTCGATGACTTCTTCCAAATTAATAAGCAAATTATTGCTAAAAATTTCTTCTACCGACGGTAACCTCTGCAAAAGGGACTCAGCCGTCACGAAAGTTATGCTGAAATCAGAGTCATGCATAGCCCTAAGCGCCATGATACGTGCGGCAGCAACTTCCTGATTCTTGGCGTCCGCTCTGACCTGGGTCAGGTTTTCCGGGTAAAGTTCCAACATCTCCTGTTCAGGATAAAAATAATTAAGTTCACGCCTATAGTCACGCACTTCATCGCGCCCAGGCAAAAGAAAAACCAAAGGTCCGTTATTTTTGCGAAGTCCAGTCAGGGCAGTCAAAAAACAGCCCTTCTGCGTGTCAGCTAAGCCAAATAAATTCAAGCCTTTCGCTCCGCTTGCAAGAGCATCGCCGGCTTCACGTACAATTTCTATTTTTTTTATGAGAGAAAGAAGCTCGTCACGCATGTATATCCTTCGCCTTCTTAGATACGCTAAAAAAGGGCTTCAGCGAAAGCCAAAACCCTTCTTTATCTTTATACTATCAAAATCATTAAGTCCCAAGCCTTACAGTTTAATTTCCATTTTCTTTCTGTCAAAAGTATGTACGGCATCAACGAAACGAACTGTTCCAGTCAGGTAACGCATGGAAATCGTATGCGTGCGCACGCCGTTGCCAAAATAATTCAGACCGTTAAGCAGGTTGCAATCTGTTATGGCAGTAGAGGTAAACATGCAATCGTCGCCTTTCACCAAATCATCAAGGGTCAACACGCGGTTGATATCACCAATGCCCATTTTCAGGCAGCGTGCAACTTGTTCGTCATCTTCCGGGCAAAGTCTGGCTTGGAAATCACCGCCGAGACATTTAATAGCCGCTGCAGCCAATACACCTTCCGGTGCGCCGCCTTTACCGATATACATATGCACGCCGGTACCTTCGATACCAGCATTAACAACAGGATTTACATCGCCGTCCGTGATTAATTGGATACGGGCACCTGCACGACGTACGTCTTCAATAATCCCTTGATGACGCTCGCGATCAAGCACAACGACAGACAAGTCTCTGACATTACGCTCCAACGCTTTGGCAACACGCTCCAAATTTTCTTGAATAGGAGCATCAATATTGATGCAGCCTTTGGCACGGGGCCCAACAGCAATTTTATCCATATACATATCAGGAGCATGCAGGAGGCAGCCTTTTGGTGCGATGGCAATTACCGCAATTGCACCAGGTTGGCCTTTAGCAACCAGGTTAGTTCCTTCAACAGGATCAACGGCAATATCAACTTCCGGTCCGCCGCAGCCGACTTTTTCGCCGATATACAACATTGGAGCTTCGTCCATTTCGCCTTCGCCGATAACAACCGTACCGCTGATGTTAACGGTATCAAACATTTTTCTCATGGCATCTACAGCAAGCTGATCAGCACCATTTTTATCACCGCGACCTACACTGTGTCCACAAGCTATAGCAGCAGCCTCTGTTACACGGACAAACTCCATTGATAATTCTCTGTTCATTATTTAACACTCCTTCTAGGTATTTGCATCCTCATTTGCCATAAAAATAACAATTTATATTAAATTATTACACTTTATACAGTTTTGTGCAAGAAAAAATCAGCCTAACTTTAACGCAATCATCTTAGTGCCCAGATAAAATGGCATAAACATGATAAGCATGAGCAGGAAAAGACTAAAGGCAACAATCGCTGCAGCTCTGAAAAAATTGATGAGATAAACAACCTGCAAAGCTCTGACCACCAGAAAAAACCACCAAATCAAACCAAGTAATCCTACAATTGGTATCAACAGCAGCCAGATGCCACCAAATCTTACGCCCAAAAGAGCAATTGGCGTAAGTATAAGATAAGGCAAAGTAGTAAAACCCAGGATGCAGAGAAAACTGCGAATATCTCCTCCCGGGGCCCCGCAGATATCGCTGAGGCCATGCAAGAAGCACCCATAACAGGCCAAAGCAACAAGTTTAATCAGCAAAAGACCTACTAAAATCGCAAAACGTACAGCTATTGACTGGTCTGCAAAAATTACGTTCGTGATAACGCCGATAAAAGCCCCCATGCTAATAACAAAATAAAACAAACTTCGCCACATAGTAGGCTTCTTGACTAATTCAGCCATGCCTTGCTTGGGTTCGAACAATACATCAAAGGATTTTCTTCTCATAACCATCACCCCTCAGCATGTGGAGTCCGCATCTCGAAAGTACGACTTTGGTTAGTCAGATTCTCTGTTATCCTCCCAAAAATAAACTCAGATATCTTAGCACCCCAAATGGATTGCCAAGGCTTTTGTTTTTTGAATTCTTTAACTTCCGGAGTGCCTTCGCTGCCAATCAAGGCACCTGTAGCATCCAACGCATCATAATAATTGCCGATTTCATCGACCAGGCCCAACTCCTTGGCCTGTTTGCCAGTATAAACCCTGCCATCAGCCAGACTTTTGACTTTATCAACAGGCATTTTCCGCCCTTCGCTGACTACTCCGACAAATTGTTCATACATCTCATTGACCATGTTTTGCAAAAGATCTCTTTCTGTCTGCGTCATTGGCCGTTCATTGGAAAGAATATCCTTATATTCACCGCTTTTGATTTTGGTCCCGGAAACCCCTATTTTTTTGTACAGCTCTTCCGTATTCATGTAAGGAATATAAACACCAATGCTGCCAGTCAAGGTGGAAGAATTGGCATAAATTTTATCACTGCAGGCAGCCAGCCAATAGCCTGCAGAAGCAGCCGTATCGCCCATGGAAGTAATAACAGGTTTACCTGTATCTGCCTTCAACCTTTTGATCTCACGTCCAATTTCTTCAGCCGCAGTTACGCTGCCGCCAGGCGAATTGATACGTAGCAGAACTGCTTTGACACTTTTGTCTTTAGCAGCTGCCCTTAATTCTGCCATAATAGTGCCCGTACTGGCCACATTTTCGCTGAAAAGGCTGTCTGTGGCTTCTCCAGCCATGATTGGACCTTCAATTCTGATTACCGCTACACGGCTGCCCATTTGTACGACATCATCATCATTATTCTTACCACCCAAAAGCGATATGACGAAAGATAATATTGCTATCAGCAAGACCGAACTTATAAAAATACGTTTCAACATTTCAATCACCTCGTAAAAAATCCTGACAAACTGAATCTCCCATGCCTATGTACCACCATTATACCCCAACAGTTAAAATAATGACAGACTGCTAAAATTCCTAGCCAATTGCGCACTTTATTATCAATAGACGAAGGCAGGCCGCCGGAGCGCCTGCCTTGTCTGCTTGTCTTATTTAATTGCCGCGGCAATAAATTCTCTGAACAACGGGTGAGGATTAGTAGGTCTGGACTTGAGTTCCGGATGGAATTGCACACCAACGAACCAAGGATGGACTTCCTGCGAAAGCTCAATGATTTCTACCAGTCTGCCATTTGGCAAAGTACCACCGATAATAAGACCGTGGTTAACAAGCTCTTCTCTCAAATCATTGTTAACTTCATAACGGTGACGATGACGCTCATGAATTAATTCTTCTTTATAGGCTTTTGCCGTCAGGGTCTCAGCGGCAACCTTGCAAGGATATTGACCAAGGCGCATTGTACCGCCTTTGATTTCTACGCTCATTTGTTCCGGCATCAAATAGATAACCGGGAAAGGAGTTTTTTCATTGAATTCCGTGCTGTTTGCTCCAGCCATACCGCATATGTCCCTTGCAAACTCTATGACAGCACATTGCATGCCAAGACAGATACCGAAGAAAGGTATTTTGTGTTCGCGTGCGTATTTGACGGCCTTGATTTTGCCTTCAATACCGCGATCACCAAAACCGCCTGGTACTAAAATCCCGTCCACAGTGCCGAGGACCTCGTCCATGTCCGTTGCCGGATCCTCAATTTTCTCAGCATTGACCCATTTAATAGTCAGATCGGCATCATTGTAGAAGCTGGCATGTTTCAAAGCCTCAACAATACTGATATAAGCATCCTGCAGTTCAACATATTTGCCGACAATAGCAATTTTAACCTTATGGCTATGCGGACGCAGAATATTGCCAACCATCTTGTACCAGTCACTCATATCTTTTGGTCTGTCTTCAACATCCAGCTTACGCAGTACAACTGCATCCAAGCCCTGTTGTTCAAGCAGCATCGGCACCTGATAAATGCTGGCAGCCGTAATAGCTTGGAAAACAGCGTCCTGATCAACGTCACAGAACATCGCAATTTTCTCGCGCATTTCTTTCGGTATCTCTTTGTCTGCACGGCAAACAAGAATATCCGGTGTAATACCGATAGCACGCAGTTCCTTAACGCTATGCTGCGTTGGTTTGGATTTCAGTTCGCCTGCAGCTTCGATAAAAGGAATCAAGGTAACATGAATATATAAAACATCATTCTTGCCGACTTCTTTCTTGACCTGACGAATTGCTTCCAGGAACGGTAAGCTTTCGATATCGCCCACCGTACCGCCAATCTCGGTAATAACAAAATCAGCTTTATCCTGATGTCCTACGCAATAAACACGTTCTTTAATTTCATTGGTGATATGCGGAATGACCTGAACTGTGTGTCCCAGATAATCGCCGCGTCTTTCTTTATCAATGACAGTCTGATAAATACGTCCTGCAGTTACATTGGAGCTTTTGGAGAGGTTAATATCAATGAAACGTTCATAGTGGCCAAGATCCAGGTCTGTTTCAGCACCATCATCAGTTACAAAAACCTCGCCATGCTGATATGGGCTCATTGTTCCAGGATCGACATTTATATAAGGGTCAAATTTCTGTATAGTAACCTTAAATCCCCTGCTTTTCAGTAATCGGCCTAAAGAAGCTGCCGTAATGCCTTTACCTAATGACGAAACTACGCCGCCAGTCACAAAAATATATTTAGTCATATTCTTCCTCCCCCGCTATTTCCACGACGCTTCAACGCCGCTAAATTATCAAGTGTTGTCACTACATTCTTTCCGGTGCCGAGATGCCTAAAACATTAAGTGCATGCTTAAGCACATGCTGCACAGCAACAACAAGGAGCAGCCTTGCCTGCTGTACTTCTGGTTCTACCCCAAGAATACGGCATTGATTATAGAAAGAATGGAATAAACTTGCTAGTTCATAAACATAATGTGCTACACGATGCGGTGCTCTTTCTTTCGCTGCCGCAGCAATTAATTCCGGATACTCACCAAGCTTTTTGATAAGATCAATCTCCACTTCCGCAGTCAAGGCAGTAAGTGGTGATTTCTCATCTATAGCAATATTTTCTTCGGCTATTTGCCTTAAAATACTGCAGATACGCGCATAGGCATACTGCACATAATAAACAGGATTATCACTTGATTTTTCTGTTGCCAGTGTCAGGTCAAAATCAAGCTGACTGTCAATTGAACGCATAATGAAGAAGAAACGTGCCGCATCAGTGCCGACTTCTTCAATTAACTCATTGAGCGTAACGCTTTGGCCGGTACGTTTGGACATTTTCACCAGTTCGCCATTACGGTAAAGACTAACCATTTGCAGAATAAGAACTTCCAGTTGTTCCGGCTTGTAGCCTAAAGCACCAACAGCGGCCTTCATACGTGCAATATAGCCATGATGGTCGGCACCCCATAAATTGATGACATGGTCGAAACCGCGTTCAAATTTATCCCTGTGATAAGCTATATCTGCCGCCAAATAAGTAGGTATGCCGTTATCACGAATAACAACACGGTCTTTATCATCACCGTATTCCGTGGATTTCAGCCATAAAGCGCCGTCTTTTTCATACATATAGCCACGTTCCAGCAAATAATCACAGGCAGCTTTGATACGCCCTTCCTCATGTAAGGTTTTTTCACTGAACCAGACATCAAAATCAACATTAAAGGCCTGCAGGTCTTCCTTCAGCGCTGCCAGTTTTTCCTTCAAAGCCAAAGTTTTAAATTCATGCAGACGGTCTTCCTCTTCCATTTGCATAAACTTATCACCATATATTTTCACAATACGTTTAGCAGTATCAATGATATCAACACCATGATAGCCGTTTTCCGGAAATTCGCATTCCACACCCATAAGCGCCAGATACCTGGCATTAACAGAAGCAGCCAGATTTTCAATCTGATTACCGGCATCATTTATATAATATTCACGCGTAACATCATAGCCGGCAGCCTTCATGAGATTAGCAAGTGCGCTGCCCACAGCAGCACCGCGTCCATGTCCGACATGTAAAGGTCCTGTTGGATTAGCGCTGACATATTCGAGTTGAATTTTCTCCGGATTTTCTTGTTGCAAATTGCCATAAGCATCGCCTTGAGCAAGAATATTGCTGAGCAAGCTATAAATCCAATCCTGCTTTAAATAAAAATTAATAAAGCCAGGGCCGGCTATTTCTGTTTTATCAATATAGGCACAATTCAGGTTATCAGCTACCGCCTGGGCAACCATCCTCGGATTACACTTCAGGCTGCGGGCAGCCTGCATAGCAAAGTTAGTAGCAAAATCACCAAATTCCTTTTGTGGCGGCACTTCTAATACAACTGTCGGCAATTCACCGGCTTTAACTGTTCCGGCCTCAATCGCTCTTTGTGCCGCATCCTTAATGCTTTGTGCCAATATTTCCTTAATGTTCACCCTTGTTTTCCTCCTCAATCACAATCTTCAAACTGATTTCATTAGGTACATCTTCCCCTATTTCAGTACTATATTCAACGCATAACTTCCAACTATCATCGTCGCGCGTAATAGCGATATTTTTTGTTTTAACAACAACAGGAATGTCCATATAAGGAGTTTTGTATAAACTATTGTCAATGAAGCCAAAAGCAAATTCCTGCCTGTGTTCCAGCTTGCCATGCCTCAATATAACTACGCGTTCCATATCCCACTTAATCGTTGTTTTGGTACCTTCAAGGCCGGTAGCTGCTGTTTCTTCATAAACAACATAGAATTTTTCGTCACGCTCGGTCATCTGTCCAAAGAAAATCGTCTGCAGACAATCATCTTCATTCAGTCCTTTGGCATGACTTTCAATAGTAATTTTAACCGGCTGCAATGTTTTCACTCCACATAACGAGAGAAGCCTGCCACCCTTTCATCATCGAAAACCATGTTGAAAAGAAAAGGAGCAAGCCCTCCGAAATAATCATTTATAATTTGTATAGCTTCAAAAGCTTTTGGCTCCGCAGGAAAAACTTCCTTCAGGCTAAGCCTCGACGGGATTGCCAAAATTTCTTTATTTATTATATATGATACTTCTATTTTCTACAAGCATAAGAAGACTTTTTTCTTTTTATTTACTAAGAGCTTTTGCGGTAAATATGTACGACCTTTTTAGGACTTTATCAAAAAAAAGTACCCACTGTCTGAAGCAGCGGGTACTTATCCCTTTAACGCATATTTTCGATAAAATCTTCAAAACCGTCGACAAGTATTGGGTGACCTGTGCAGCGCAAATCGCGCACTGACGACCCATAAACTTCGGAAAAAGCATCACCGACTTCTATGCTTAGTCCTTCTTTACGATATTCTTCCATCATTTTCACAATAAATTTATTCATTTCATAGGTTTTATTGCCTTCGGCATCTGTCTTGACTTTGACATTGACCGGAATAATACGGGTTTCCGGTTCATATCTTTCGACAGTAACATCCCAGCCACCGGGAATTGGTGGTTGGCGCTTGGCTAAGATCATATATTCAGGTGTAAAACCCACATAAGCTTCCAAAGCATTGCTGAGTTTTGCTTTTTTAACAGGATATCCGTTGGCGGCTCCCCATTTGACTATTTCATCACAAATTTCATTGTTATGAATCACGCTTGAAAAGGTAGCTGTTGCCAGAATTTCGTTTTCAGCCATTACCAATAACCTCCCGTTTCTAAACTCCTATCATTTTATATCATTTTGCTTATTTTTTCAACAAAGCAAAACTTTAAAA
>CAYLRW010000054.1:0-8018 GCA_964386405.1 uncultured Acidaminococcales bacterium
ATATTATCTTTATTTGTACAATTGTCCTTGCTGATTGTTTAAATTGATATTTTATTGGAATTGTCCACCTGATACAAAAAAAGATAAATCTACGAGCAAGTACTCGTAGATTTATCTGCATTCGAAGCTGTTAATTAATACGCTAAGTTTTTGTAATTCATCAGGCTCTGTCAGGATTGCTTGCAGCTAAAGACTCACCATAGACGCTATCGTCAATAGCATTTTCACTTCTGCCTATACAAAGTGAAGTAATTACATCACCCGTTACATTGAGTGTAGTATGTCCCATATCAATGATTCTATAAATACCAGCGATCATACCAACAATTTCCATTGGCAGACCCATTGTCGTAAGCAGCATAATCGTCATAACAATACCGCCGCCGGGGATACCAGGAGAACCAATCGAAATGATTGTTGCCAAAATAATAATCAGAACTTGTTGTGACAAATCCATCGTCACTCCATATATTTGCGAAACAAACATGACGGCAGCTGAATAATAAACAACCGCACCATTCATATTCATAGTAGCACCAAGAGGCAGGATAAATTCAGCCAGCTCATCAGAAACACCAAATTTTTTCTTAGTAACAGAAATAGTAACAGGCAAAGTACCTGAGCTGCTGGTTGTACTAGCTGTAACCAACCAAATCTGCAAAACTTTTTTAAAGAAATAACCAAGTGGGATTTTAGCAATAAATTTGAGCATAGGCACATATAAAAGTAAAATTACTGCCAACAAACCTAAATAGTCCGTGAGGATGAACTTACCTAAAGGTCCAAAAATCTTCAGTCCATATTCACCAATGGAGCAAGCCATCAAAGCAGCAACACCTATAGGAGAAAAATCCATGACAATTGCGGTCATTTTGTACATTGCCTCTGTACCGATATCAAAAAGTTCTATCGCTTTTTTACCTTTTTCACCAAGCAAGGTCAGCGAAACTCCTAAGAATAAAGAAAAGACTATTATCTGCATGAGATTGCCATCAACCAAAGCTTTTATCGGATTAGAAGGGAACATATCAAGCAACGTCTTTGCTAAAGTAGGCATTTCCTTTGCTTCATATTTGCTGTTTGCCTGTATCATATTGAGTTCAACACCTGAGCCTGGTTGTACTAATTGAGCAATCACGAGGCCTATAATGCCAGCAAGCATTGTTGCAACGACAAAATAAATCAGTGTTTTACTGCCAATACGTTTTAATTTGTTGATATCACCGATACTTGCGACACCACTAGTGATCGAACAGAAGACCAAGGGAACAACGATCATTTTTATCAATGTTAGAAAAATATCTCCCAGCGGCTTGATCACGGTAACTTTTTCACCAAAGATAAGCCCGAGGATTATGCCCAAAGCAAAACCTATAAAAATTTTTGAGGTTAATCCAAGTTTCTTCATTTTTTTCTCCTCCATCAAATTACAGAGCAGCAATCTCTGCAGTAATTCTTAAAAATTCGTCAATTTCTTCGCAAGTATGACAATGCAGTGGTGATACGCGAATTGCCCCTTCAAAGTTCAGTGCTTCTACAATACGTTTGGAATAGATGCTGGTGTTGACTCTTTCATAAACGGTTATGCCTCTTTTTTGATATTCCTTCACGCATGCGGTCAGGTCTTTGCCATTAATATCAATGGCGATGATAAAGTCTTTCCTCTCTAAGTCATTATTATCAAGAAATAAAGTTACGCCGTCAATTTTCCGCAAACCTTCAATAGTATAATTCATGAGAGCTCTTTCCTGGCAAGCTATACGCCTCATGCCCTCGCTGAAAAGTTCCCTGCGGTCACTATTTTCAACAAAATGTTCTCCTATCCAGCAGACATAATCGACAACTGCAGAAATTGAAGCAAACAGGGAAGGCGTAGGTGTCCCCAGTTCCCATACTTCATCCCCTTTACCTAGTAATTTGTGATGAGCAAGTTTGCACATACGTTCTGAAACATAAGCTACGCCGATGCCGCGACTTGCCATGAATTTGTATGGTGCAAAATTAACAAAATCCAGCTTCAGTTTATCTACATCCATCAAACCATGTGGAACATGCTGCACAGCATCACTAATAATATATACATCAGGATTCTTTGCCCTGACCAGTTTCACTATATTTTCCAAATCCATAATGTTGCCGGAAATATTGGAAGAAGCCATGATGCTTACCACAATGGTATTTTCATCTACAAGAGCAGCAACTGTTTCCGGTTCAACGAAACCAGTAAGTGGATTGGCCTCTGCCACCCTGAATTCTCTGTGATTTTTTTGACAGTAAAATTTCAAAGCATCATAGGCGGAAGGATGTTCAACATTACTGGTAACGGCGTTAGTGCCTTCAACATTCTCCAAGATTGTAGAAATTCCTTGAAAAATGGTCTGCGATGCCGTCATTTCTGTCATCAAGGAACCACCAGCAGCGCCAAGAATGACACGCAATATATCATCTGTTCCTTTTTGAATTATCTCATTAAGCAAATCTGCCCTCTCGTGATAACGTTCTGGACAATCAGGGATTAGATCTAATTCCATTTTGGCGTCGATTGCAGCCTGCAGACGTAATGAACCGCCTGAGTTGTCGAAAAATAAGCGCCTGCCCAACTGTGGGTCCGCCTCAAGAAAAGCGAATTTGCTGCGAACTTCCTGCCATAACTCCGAAGGGAAAAATTCTCCTTTTTGCATCCCAACATCTCCTTTTTTTGAATAATATTATTCTTTTTTAATTATTTTAAAATAATTATATTTTTAGTCTATAACATAAAGTAAAAAAGCACAATGTGTAAAACAAAGGTATTCTGTATACATTTACAATTTGTTGCTCTATGATATAATAATTTTAGTACATTAAGAGGAGACAATATGGCTACTACAAAAACACTTAAAAATTATATAAGTGAAACCACTTTAACCAAAACAGAAAATAAAATTGCCGACTTTATTTTGAACCATCCGAATAAAGCTTGCTTTTTGACCTCAACCGATATTGCTACAGCAGCTGGTGTCAGTGACACTTCTGTCATCAGGTTTGCACGGGCTTTAGGGTTTTTAGGATTTTCCGCATTTCAAAAGTTTTTAAGAGAAGAGCACTCGCGCACAATTCCCTCCTTATCTCCTTCTTTGACAATACCTGCGGAAAGGCTTGCACAAAGCGCCGAGGTTTTGTCAGATGTCAATATCTTTGAATCGCATAGGAACTCAGTTATCAGCAATATCGACTCTATTGCTTTTCAAAACAACAAAGGCGAATTCGAAGAAGCTTGCTCTCTTTTATTAAAAGCAGAGCGAAAATTCATTATTGGTACCAGAAGCCGAGCTGGCGTCGCCGAATTTTTGGCATTGATTCTCAATCAATTAATCGACAACGTCTTTATCAACACCAGTCAGGCCATGACGCCTTTCGACTTTATTGCCAGCTGTAATCCGAAAGACACGATGGTCATCATCTCGTTCCCTCGTTATTCCGCTATGGATATTACTACGGCAAAAATGGCTTATGAATCGCACTCCAAGATTATTTTGATCACTGACAATGCAACATCTCCCATCGCCAAATATGCTGATGTAGTGCTCTTAGTAAATATTGACAGCACTACATATTTTACATCTTATGCCTCAGTGCAGTTCCTTTGCGAATTATTATGTGCACACATCAGTGCGAAAATTAAAACTGACAATAAAACCAAACTTGAAAAAATTAACATGTATCTTAATGAACAAGGTTTATATTAAATCACGAAGATAAGAACTAGGTTTATACACAACAAAAAAGCCCGCCATAGGCGGGCTTTTGTTTGTTTGCTGTTAGAGTTCTCTGATTAGAGCGCTCATAGAAGTTTAAAAAATATATCATCATGTCGATAAGGTGCCATACATTGTGAAACAACTTGCTCTTGAAGCCCCGTGGTATCTATCTTTCTACCACCCTATCCACATTTTAACAATTTCTCGTTCTACTATATATTACAGGCGAACAACGTTTGCAGCTTGGTCACCGCGGTTACCTTGGGTAACATCGAATTGAACAGGTTGACCTTCTTCAAGGGTTTTGAAACCTTCGGATTGGATTGCGGAGAAATGTACAAACACGTCGCTACCATTTTCGCTTTCAATAAAACCATAACCTTTTTCTGCGTTAAACCATTTAACTTTGCCAGTCATATTATCTTGGCCTCCTAAAAATAAAAAAGTTCGAAAAAAGAGCTATCTGAGAATCGCGCTGCAACAAATGTCAAAACGCTTTCCGCAAGTCGACCTTTTTCCAACTTGTTAAGTATATCATGGCATTCAATATTTTGCAAGAAAATTTTAAAATATCTTATTCTTCTAAAATTTTTATATTTTTTCTGCATCCTGCATAGCAGTAATTATAGATAATATGCGGCTGATGGTTGTTCCACAACCGCATACTATCATCATAATACCAAAATCATATATATTTTTTTATATCCGATGGATCAATTATGGCGTTTTCCCCTTCCTCTCCTGTACGAATTCTTACTGCATTATCAATTTTATATACAAAAATTTTACCATCGCCAACATTATTTGTCCGGCATACCGTTTTTGCAGTCTCAATAACCTTGTCGACTGGCACTTCACAGACAACTATTTCTACTTTAACTTTTGGCACGAAATTAACAGTATATTCTGCTCCTCGATACATTTCGCGATAACCTCTTTGCAATCCATACCCAAGCACCTGTGTAACGGTCATGCCGGTAACACCAATTTTATTCATGTTGTCTTTCAGTGACTCCAATTTTTCCGGGCGTGTGATAATCTCAATCTTTGTCATATCTCCCATTTTCCTTAACCTCCTTAAAACAGCTAATATTTATGCAACACTCAGTTTTTCCCCTTATATTCTGCGGTCACTAATTCCGAACTAAGAAAACCGTCATCAACTATTTTAAGTGGAAAATCAGGATACCCAAAGGGAGCTACTTCTGTTTCGTCTAATCCGGCAATTTCGTGTTCAGGCGAAACACGTATTCCTATTAAAGCATCAGTTATTTTCCAGAACAGATACTGGCTGCCGAATCCATAGACAAGAATCGTACCAACGGCAATCAATTGTGCCCAAAGCTGACCGGCATCACCATAAAATAAACCTGTCACGCCTCCTGTAACACCGTTTAACCCATCACCATATGTACCGTTTGCAAATAATCCGAGCGCAATCATACCCCAGCAGCCATTAACTAAATGTACTGCTGAAGCGCCAACCGGGTCATCAATTTTAAGTTTACCGTCAATAAATACTACTGCCCAGCAAACCAAAACACCGGAAATTGTTCCTATAATAATAGCAGCTATGCTATCAACAAACGCACAGGGAGCGGTAATTGCTACAAGACCGGCCAAACTCCCGTTACAAGCCATGGACAAATCCGGTTTGCCATAAACTTTCCATGTGTAAAAAGTTGCTGCCAAGCCGCCAAAAGCACCTGCGATCATTGTATTAACAATAACGACAGCTGACCGCAGATCTGAACCCGACAAAGTGCTGCCGCCATTAAAAGCAAACCAGCAGAAAAAGAGAATGATCGTACCTACTACTGCCATAGGAATATGATGTCCCGGGATAGCAACAGAGGTTCCATCATTGCGATATTTACCAATGCGGGGACCGATAGCAATAGCGCCTGCCAATGCTGCAGCACCACCCATAGCATGAACCACGGAAGATCCGGCAAAATCGACAACGCCATGTCCCAAACCAGCTAAGGAGCCTAGCTGTGATAACCAGCCGCCACCCCAGACCCAATTACCATAAAGTGGGTAATACAGTGCGGAAATAAATAGCGCGTTAAGAATTACAGCCGATATTTTTACCCTCTCAGCCACACCGCCCGTTGGAATGGTGCAAGTCGTATCCATAAATACCATTTGGAAGAAAAAATAAGCAAATACCCCAACATCGTAAGCAACGCCTGTGAGTAAAAAACCTTGCAACCCGAAGAAACCCCATTCTCCGATTTTGAACTCCGAAACTAACGGCATTTGGCCACCGAGTGAAGCCACATTGCCTACACCTCCACACATTAAAGCAAAACCTGTAAAGAGGAATCCGACCAAACCTACTAAAAATACGAGCAAATTCATGAACATTGTGTGGCTGGCATTCTTTGCACGACAAAAGCCTGTCTCCACCATCGCAAAGCCACATTGGAAAAAGAAGATCAACATACCACATAATAAGACCCAAACATAGTTAAGCCCTACTTTTGTCGCAGCTGCTGTTTTCGCCACACTTTCCAGATCGATTTTTTCACCTATTTCGCTTACCGTTTGTTTGGTCACACCTGTTGAATCACCTGCCACTTCAGGAACGGCAGCCAAAACGTCGGTCGCAAAGAAAAAGATAGCCATAATTACAAGTAGGCAGCATGCGGAATGAAATAATCTACGTCCGTTTTTCATAATCTCTCCTCCTGTTTTTAATATTTTAATGGCCTGCTGAGTTATGGTTTGTTATGACCTCCTTCCTATTCTAGTAATTAAAGCAGCCTGACACGAATTTTATAATTTTGTTAACAACTCCTTTGCTCCTAAAATAAAAAATATCCCAAGCAAAAGCTGTGGGACATCTTTGTCGACTTTAATGTAAAAAGGCCTACGCAATTAAGCGCAGGCCTCGTCGCCATATATTATTAAGGTAATTGTACAACTTGTTTGAATTTTGTCAATATTATTTTAAAAGCAAATATCATTATTTATTTTACCACCAAAATTGCAATAGGGAAAAATGAGCCTTGAGAGTCGCATATATGTCACATGCATCTATTTATTTTAAAATAGGTCTGCAAAATATAGATAGCATAGTCTGCAAATTATTGATTAATCCTGGTCCTGATCAGCTCCATAAAACTCTTGATGGCAGGAGAGAGCCATTTATCCTTGTGATAAACCACCTGGGTGTACATGCCAAAATCGATGCCGCTCCAGGGAAGTTCCACCAACATATTAGCCTTTATTTCTTTTTCTACATAGATTCTCGGCAAAATTGCCAGCCCCAACCCGCTCATGACAAACTGCTTAATAGCTTCGATATTTTTCACTTTCAAATATGACCGTGGTTTGATTTCACTGCTGCTTAGCAGTTCTTCAATGTAGCTGCGATAGGCACAGCCTTCTTGCGTAACGATAAAATCCGAAGCTGCGAAATCAGCAACATGTACCTCGGAAAGAAGCGTTAAAGGATGGTCTACAGGAGCTATGAGCGCCATCGGTTCCGGACACAATATCTCTACAGCAAGATGCGGATATAGTATCTCACCTGATAAAACAACGGCAATGTCGACGATATTGTCTTTGAGATCCGCGCTAAACTTTGCCATATCACCGAATTTCAATTCAATCTCAATTGAAGGAAACTCTTTGCGGAACTCCTTGAGCAAAAGCGGCAGACGCACTACTGAAAAAGTTTCGCTCACGCCGATGACAATCTTGCTAAAGTCAGGTTTCTCCATAATCGACTGCGTCGCCTCATCCCGCAGTTTCAAAATTCTTTCCGCATAGACAATAAACTGCTCACCCTTATGCGTCAAGCGCACGCGATGTCCCAAGCGCTCAAATAATTTGCACTTTAGCTGCCGCTCCAACGCTTGTATGTGAGCTGTCAAAGTCGGCTGCGTATACCCCAGATTTTCTGCGGCCTGGGCAAAGCTGCCTGCATTGTTAATTGCTATTAATGTTTCCAGTTGTCTGAACTCCATCAGCATTACCTCTATAAAATATTTTTATCGTTTTAATCAAAACAATTGATTTTACAAATAAAAATTATCATAGTAAAGTTAACATAGCAATAAAAAGAATTTTTAATTTGGAGGAACAAATTATGAAAATAGCTAAAAAAGTCTTGCTTGAGGAATTCGGCAGTCCTGATAATATGAAAATTGTATCTGTGGAACTATCTGCACCAGCCGCAGGCGAAGTGCAGCTAAAGCAAACAGCGATTGGTCTCAACTTCATTGATATTTACCAACGCAAAGGCGTCTATCCGCTTCAACTGCCAAC
>CAYLRW010000054.1:8118-10803 GCA_964386405.1 uncultured Acidaminococcales bacterium
GCAGCCGCCGGCGGCGTTGGTCAAATACTCTGTCAGTGGGGCAAAGCCCTAGGTGCCTTCGTAATTGGCACTGCGGGATCACCGGAAAAATGTGCAATCGCCAAAGCATGCGGCGCCGATATCGTCGTCGATTATTCCAAAGAAAACTGGGTAGAAACATTGCTGGCAGCAACCAACGGCAAAAAGGCGAATGTCGTCTATGATTCCGTCGGCAAAAATACTTTCTTGAAATCACTGGACTGTGCCGCCCAATTTGGTCTGGTTGTCTTATTCGGAGCTGCTTCTGGCCCGGCACCAGCTATCGACCCTGAATTGCTGAACAAAAAAGGCTGTCTCTTCCTTACCAGACCGTCTGTCTTCCCACACAACAGTGATCCCGCTGTTTTCCAGGCGAACGCCGCCGAAGTGTTTGAAGCAATTCGCACTGGCATTATCAAGCCTCATATTGGCAACAGATTTACACTATCCGATATTTCTGAGGCGCATAAGGCAGCAGAAGCCAGAGCAACAGAAGGCGCAACAATTATCATTCCTTAAAGACAGGTTTTTTCAGCATACGTGCTCCCAAAAGACTTGATTAAATTTGGTATAATATAAACGTGCGTACCCGACACTATCACACGGAGAAGAGATGACATCCATGGCGGAAAATACAGGTGAAGGATACCGTAAGGGTCCAGTTACTAATCGCACACAAAATAAAGCACCAAACGGCAATCCAATTAAACGTGACACTACTACAGGAAGAATTATTGACCAGAAAACAACTCCAGGTGATTACAAAGGTATAAGACATGAAAAATAGTTTAGCAAAATAGGCTACCTTAATGGTAGTCTATTTTGTGTAATAAAAAGCACTTACCGTTTGGTAAGTGCTTTATTATAAGTATTTCAACATTTGAATTAAGTAAGTCCCACAGAAATCATCTAATTCGTCTCTATCAAGTTGCCTTTGTCCAAAATCATAAAACCCATTTGTTTTATAAAATTCTTTTAAACGTTCTTTATCTTCACATTCGAGATATACAAACTTGCCTCCAACAATATTTTGGACTTCTTTTACTGTTTCACAAGCCAAACGCAAAAGTTCACTGCCGGTTATAAGATTAACATAATTTTTATTTTTACCAAGCTGGCCGATTAATAGTGCCGAAATATAATATGATTTGGTTTCTTCATTATAGTGACCAAATTTGCTTAAGCGTCGCTGCATATTTTTACTAATTACACGTGAACTAGACTTTATTGCAATATATTTGTTCGCCAATGTAAAATATCCAACCAATACTGGTTTATCTTTATAACTAGCAAATACTAAATGTGTTTGTGAGTAACCTTGTCTTGCAAATTCAATTGCCTTGACCAACAAGAAATTTTCTACATCTTTATTCACTGGGCAAGAAAAATCGGAGAGAATATTTTTTACATACTCATCTCCGTACTGATTTAACAAATCCAGCAAATTCACTATTATAAAACCATTCATTTTGCTGGCTCTCCAAACATTTTTACAATGTCTTCTTTGGAAGCAACTTTATATTTTTTTGAAATAGTTACTTTTTTTTCTTTAAATCCTTCTGCATTCTCCAGCGCATTAATTAAAGCTAAACAGCCTTTTTTAGTTTTAATGTTAACAGTTTTTAAAATGCTTTTAGTGGCCATAAGCCATCACGCCTTTCACCTATAAAACTGTTTGTTTTATAGACACCTATTTTTGTATGTGCCTATATAGTGTATCATGCAAAATGCTTTTGTTCAACTTTTTCTTAAGCTAATTTTATTCCTTATGCACACAAAGGTCAACAAAAATGTGTATATTTTCTTCTTTTTATACACACAAAAGCTGTTGCAACAAAGCCACTAGCTTTTTCATCTAATCATATATGCAATATATAGCATTATGATATGTTATGTATTACTTGATAATAACACTATTTATACTACCAAGGTGGCTCTATTACTTATTAAAATGTGTCTCAGAATGTGTCCTGGCATAAAAAAACGGCCGCCAGATTTCTCTGACAACCGTATATTTACTATGGTGGAGACAAGCGGGATCGAACCGCTGACCTCTTGAATGCCATTCAAGCGCTCTCCCAGCTGAGCTATGCCCCCATTAGACTTACAAGTGATATTATAAAGTAATGCTATATTCTTGTCAACTCGCTTTTTGGGCAAAGAAAAAGCCTATCATTGTTCAAATAATAGGCTTTAAAGCTATCTCGATTATTTCAATACCATCATTTCAGTTGCCTTGACAAGAGCGGTTACTTTATCACCAGGTGCCAGGTTCAACTCTTCCGCACTGTCAACAGTAATAGCAGCAACTAATTCGGTTCCTTTGTGATCCATTACAACTTTTGCCATAACAGCACCTTTTACGACTTCTTTTACTGTAGCTTCCAATTTGTTTCTTCCACTGATTTTCATAAGTAATCCCTCCTTATGTTTCTTATTTACCTGTATTGTACTTTCATCTTTTTAAAAAGGCAAGTAAACTTTTCGAAACATAATGACACAATACAACAATGTTAATATAGTTGCATTATTATTACATGAAGTGGAATTTACATTCACCATACACAGACTTTTTTATAGTTATTTTATTCCTATATCAGCCTGCATCTTGTTACTCTTCAATAAGGGAAGTCCAGCCATTTTCCTGCTTGACCTTGCCGTCTTTCA
>CAYLRW010000055.1:0-10647 GCA_964386405.1 uncultured Acidaminococcales bacterium
GTGCTGAAAGACGGCGTTATCGCCGATATTGCCTATACCGGCAATGGCTGTGCCATTAGTCAGGCTTCAACCGCAATGCTGATTGAACTGCTGGCCGGCAAGACTGTAGAAGAGGCTATGCGTCTTACCAGACTTTTCCTCGACATGATCCTCGGCAAGGTAAACGACGAAGGACAGCTGGAAGAACTGGAAGCCGCTGCTTATCTGAAAAATATTGCTAAGATGCCGGTACGCGTCAAATGTGCGGTGCTTGCCTGGCATACGCTTGCCATTGCGTTGGAAAAAGAACTGGCGAAGAAAAAATGAGCGACCTAAGCGGTCGCTTATTTTTTGCCTAAAGGCATTCCTTCTTTCAGTCACTGCGTGTGGCGCAGCGGTTCGCACTGGAGCGATCTTATTGCTGTGTAAATAATTGCTCTTTGAAGAAAATGGTAAAAGCAAGGCGAAATCGGTAAAATCGTAGACTAAAACAACTATAAAAATATAAGATAATAATGAAATAGCATTTGTCAAAAGAAAGATTGTTATTTTGTTTTTTGCTAGCTCAGATTGTTATAGAAAGGGATCATGAATCATGCAAAGAGGCAGCAAAGGATTTACTTTAGTTGAATTGGTCGTTATTATTGCGATTTTAGCTGTATTAGCTGGTATTGCGGTGTTGCGGGTTGGTTACGCACGGGAGGAAGCTCTCCAAAAAACTTGTTATACCGACAGGGCTTTGATTGCCAGAGCCTATCAACTAGCCTTAATTAAAAACAGCTCAATTCTCTTGCAGGATTTCATTGATCAGCCGGAAAGCTACGGCACCTATTATAGCAGCAAGCCTATTTGTCCTGCAGGCGGTACCTATACGGCGGTTAATGGCAAAATTATCTGCAGCCACCAGGGACATGATACTGAGGTCGCTGCCGGCAGCTCTACAGCAGTAGAAGTTAGTTCCAATAACCTGATTTTGACCATTAAAGCCTTGGCTGGCATCGACTCAAATAAAAAAAGCGGGATACAGCTGAACAGTGAATTGAAAGCAGCTTTGAACGGAGAATTTTTACCTGTTGAGGACTATATAATAGAACTGGCGTTTGGTGATAAGTATACAGGCAGCGGTTTGACTTGGCGAACTGATTCTGTTAACAAGACGACAATTTACTTTGCTGCTGATGGCGGCAACGACTGGAGCAACTGGCAGGCTTATCTGGTTGTTGTTAACGGCGTATTATATAAAACGACTAAGACACATCCTTATTCCGGTGATTTGGTAGGTACCAACGTGGCACAGCTTAATTCTTTGAGCGGCGATGCTTTGGCAGAGAGACTTGCTAAAGATTTTACCGTTGTTGGCGTAATCGATTACTAGCAAGCAAGCTTAGTTTATCGACAAAATATTTACTGAAATTATAAGTAGCATAAAAGTTGTGCAGCTGACAACAATTCTGGACAGTCCAAACTCAAAGATATGCTGGATACAGGCCGGAAATACATCTGGAAGATGGACAAATATAATTAATATGAGGAGGAGGTTTCCAGCCGCCTCCTAAAAAATGGGGAGGAATTTGAATGAACAAAAAGGCTGCTGTTTTCGAAAAATTTTTACAGGAAAGAAACATTACTTGCTTCAAAGTAGAGGAGATGCCAAAGGATGAACTAAATGCAGTTGTATTTCGTTCTCAAATTGAAGTTGAAGGGCAGAATTTACCAACAATATTAATCGTGGATGACAGCATTTATTGCATGCTGCGGGTGTTAGTAGCCAGTAAGGCTTTGCGTGAAAACAGTGAAAATAAGTTGTTGCATGATATTAATGAGCTCAATAAGAAGTATAAAGTTTTCAAATACTATGTAGGTGAAGATGGTGCCCTTTATTTAGACTGCTGTGTATTATGCGAAGACGGCAAGATAAGCGGAGAACTTATCTATGTAGTGCTTGATGTAGTGATTAAGCATCTTAATGAGGAATATAAAAATATTATGAAGACCATTTGGCAATGATTTTCATTTGGTAAGGAAAGAACGCCTGCGAAGCAGATAGTCCACGTTGTGCCATTTCTGAACAATTGCGAAATTGAGTATCTCGTATTGTTTTGATTTTTGTGCTATTATTTAGACGCAATGGAGTTTATTTTTGGAAGGAGTGGTGTTTTGTGTTAAGCACTAATAAAACGGATATTGTCGTAAAGCGGGAGGTGTATGCAGAGTAAATTAATGTAGATACCTCCCAAAAGGCTATATTAAAACTTTTTGGAGG
This sequence comes from uncultured Acidaminococcales bacterium, assembly GCA_964386405.1. Classification (GTDB taxonomy): domain Bacteria; phylum Bacillota; class Negativicutes; order Acidaminococcales; family Acidaminococcaceae; genus RZYP01. The sequence goes on from CAYLRW010000055.1 coordinate 2,243, forward strand.
ATAGAAAATTGAAGAGTACAGAAATGGAAACTTTAGGACTCAGCCAAAGATTAGTTACTGAGTCGTCGATATATGAAGGTTTAAGCTTAGGACGGGTGGTTTCCCAATCTAAGGATTTATACAAGGTGCTTACGGGTAAAAATGAAGTTATGGCAGAAATCTCAGGTAAGATGAGGTTTGCGGCAGTTTCTGCAGTTGATTATCCGGCGGTTGGCGACTTTGTCATGCTTGACCGTGATAATGATAAAGGCGGTAATGCGATTATTCACCATATTCTGACGCGCAAAAGTGCTTTTATCCGTAAGGCAGCAGGTACTGCCAATACGGAACAGATTGTGGCTGCGAATATTGATACGGTTTTTATTTGCATGTCGCTGAATAATGACTACAACTTGCGAAGATTAGAGCGTTACCTTGGTATTGCCTGGGACAGTGGGGCTATGCCTGTGATTGTCTTGACTAAGGCAGATTTATGTGAAAATATCAAAGAAAAATTGCAGGAAATTGATACCGTGGCCTTTGGTGTTGAAGTACTTGTCACTTCTAGCCTGACTGAGGATGGTTTGCCGGCGATAAAAAAATATCTTGGTGAAGGCAAAACAATCGCTTTTATTGGTTCCTCGGGTGTTGGTAAGTCGACCCTCATTAATAAGCTGTTGGGTAAAAATGTGCTGTCAACGCAAGGACTCAGAAATGATGATAAAGGACGGCATACGACAACCAGACGCGAACTGATCGTATTGCCGGAGGGCGGCATTGTTATTGACACGCCGGGAATGCGCGAGCTTGGCATTGAAAGTGCTGATCTGGCAAAGACTTTTGCCGACATTGATGATTTAGCGGCAAAGTGCAGGTTTCATGACTGCACTCATACCGGTGAACCGAATTGTGCGGTACAACAGGCTATTAATGCAGGTTTGTTGACGGCAGAGAGACTGGCTAATTATCAAAAAATGCAAAAAGAGGCTAAATATGAAGGCCTCAATTCCAGACAGATTGAAGAAGAAAAAATACAGAGCATGTTTGCTGAGTTCGGCGGTATCAAGAATGCACGGGCATTTATTAAAAAGAAGAGCAAAGGCAAACATTTTTAAAAACAACAAGTGGTCCAAGGGGAGCTATTCCCTTTGGACCACTTTGTTGTTGGCAATGGCAGAAAAAAGCTGAGAACTAAATTTACGTAAGCAAAAAAGCAGGACACTAACAATAAACGGCGAAAGCAGTAAGCAGGCAATTGCGTTGAAAAGATTAAAAATAAAAAGATGAGGAATAATCCGATGCTGAGAAAATTGCTTAAATATCTGGCTGAATTTAAAATTTATGCCATTCTTTGTCCGCTTGCTGTTATTGGAGAGGTTTTTTTAGAAATCAGAATTCCCTTTCTTATGTCCAAAATTGTGGATGAAGGCATTGCGAACAGGGACATTAATTATGTTTTGCAAACAGGCGGCTTAATGGTAGTAATGGCGCTGCTTTCCCTGTTATTTGGCGTTTTATCCTCAAGATTTGCTGCAACTGCGAGTATGGGACTCGGCAGTGAACTGAGGCGCGCACTTTTTAATAAGGTACAGGATTTCTCCTTTGCGAATCTCGATAAATTTAGCACTGCTTCCTTGATTACGCGTCTGACGACTGATGTCAACAACACGCAAGGTGCCTTTATGATGACTATCCGCATTTTGGTGCGGGCACCAATCATGCTCGTAAGTGCTACCTTTATGGCCTATAGCATTAATCAAACGCTTGTAGATGTTTTCCTTGTAGCTATTCCGGCTTTGGGCCTTGCCTTAGGCCTAATTGCTATGGTGGCGCTGCCAAGATTTGGCGCCATGCTAAAAAAATACGATGCTATCAATGCTTCCGTACAGGAAAATTTAATTGCGATCCGGGTGGTAAAAGCTTTTGTACGTTCCCAATACGAGAAGCTGAAATTCAAAAAGGCTAACGACGATTTAATGCAAGCTGCCATACGTGCAGAAAAAACGGTTATCTGCAATCTGCCTTTTATGCAGCTTACTATGTATGCCTGTATCATTGCTATCCTGTGGTTCGGCGGCCATATGGTTGTAGCTGGCTCAATGTTGACGGGCCAGTTGATTGGTTTTATCAGTTATGTCACACAAATAATGATTTCCCTTATGCTGATTTCTATGGTTTTCGTTACCCTGGTGCTCTCACGCGCTTCGGTCAGCCGTATTTTTGAAGTGATTGATGAGCAGGTCGACATTAAGGATGGGCAGGGAAAACGTGAACTGAAGATGGCAGACGGGTCGATTATTTTTGAAAATGTCTCTTTTCGCTATAATCCCAAAGCAGAAATTGACACTTTGCAACATATTAACCTTAGTATCAAATCAGGACAGACTATCGGTATTATCGGCGGCACCGGCTCAGCCAAAACTACCCTCGTGCAGCTTATTCCGCGCTTGTATGATGCTACAGAAGGTAAGGTCATCGTCGGTGGCTCGGTTGTGCAAGACTATAAATTACAGGAATTGCGGAATGCTGTTGCCATGGTGCTGCAAAAAAATATGCTGTTTTCCGGTACAATCAAAGAAAACTTAAAGTGGGGCAACACCGAGGCAACGGATGAAGAAATAGTTGCAGCTTGTAAGGTGGCTCAGGCTCATGACTTTATTACCAGTTTCCCCGACGGTTACTCAACAATCCTGGGGCAAGGCGGCGTCAATGTTTCCGGTGGGCAAAAACAGAGATTGTGTATTGCCAGGGCTCTGTTAAAACAACCAAAAATATTGATCCTGGATGACAGCACAAGTGCGGTAGATACCGCGACAGAAGCTAGGATTCGCGAAGGTATTCGCGCTTTCAGCAAAGATATTACTGTCATTATTATTGCCCAGCGCATTACTTCTGTCTGTGATGCTGAGCAAATTATTGTGCTCGACGAAGGCAAGGTTAATTCTATAGGCACGCATGCTGAATTATTGCAGAATGACAAAATTTATCAGGAAGTTTATAATTCGCAGCAAAAGGGGGTGTCTGAATAATGCCTCGAACAGAAAGGTTATCGGTTGAACGTAAACCAAAAAGTGCTTTCAAAACAATTGCACGCATTTCGCAATATATGCTGCATAAAAAATGGATGCTGGCTTTGTCAGTGGTATTCGTACTGATCAGTGCAGGTGCCGGCGTGGCAGGAACTTATTTTTTGAAACCTTTGATTAACGAGGGCATTTTGCCGTTGGTCGGCCAAGATGCATCCGCACTGGATTTCGGGCCTTTCGTGCAAATGATCTTGGGTATGAGCATTATTTATTTGATTGGGGCTTTGTCCTCCTATATCTACAGTTTGCTCATGATCAAGGTTTCTAACGGAACGCTCAATGCCATTCGCAAAGACATGTTCAACAGTATGCAGGATGCCCCGATTAAATATTTCGATACTCATACTCATGGTGAACTAATGAGCCGTTATACCAATGATGTCGATGCAGTGCGCGAAGCAATAAGTATAGGGTTGTCAATGCTGATGGCTTCCTGCATTACGATTGTCGGCACCTTTGTCATGATGCTGATACTGAGCCCATTTTTGACCTTGCTGATTATTCTGATGCTGCTTATTATCTTCTTTGTAACAAAGATGGTCAGCAGCAAAAGCTCACTGTATTTCAAAAAACAGCAAAAGGTGATGGGAACAGTCAATGGTTATATTGAGGAAATAATCGAAGGTCAGAAGGTAGTTAAGGTTTTCTGCCATGAGCAAGAAGTAAGAAGCGCATTCGCCAAGTTAAATGAAGAGCTTCGTACGGTTGCTACTGATGCCAATACATATGCCAATATTATGATGCCGATCATGGGAAATCTTTCTTATGTCAATTATGCTTTTACTGCCGCTGTGGGCGCAGTGATGGTTATTACCAACCGCATGGACATCGGCACGATTGCCGCTTTTTTGCAATATACACGCTCCTTTTCGCATCCGATTGCCCAGGTCAGTCAGCAGTTTAATGCAATTCTGGCGGCGCTTGCCGGGGCTGAGCGAATTTTTGAGGTGATTGACGAAAAAGCTGAGCAGGATCAAGGTTTTGTTTCTTTGGTGAATGTTGCCAAAGAACAGAACTGCATAATAAATGAAAGCAAAGTCTGCACAGGCGTGTGGGCATGGAAATATCAACAACCTGACGGCACGGCAACCTACACTGAACTAACCGGAGATATTCGTTTTGCAAACCTGAATTTTGGTTATGATGAGAATAAGATTGTATTACATGACATCTCCATCTTCGCCAAACCAGGACAAAAAATTGCTTTGGTTGGATCAACAGGAGCCGGAAAAACGACTATTACCAACCTGCTTAATCGGTTTTATGAGGTCCCGGCCGATAAAATATTTTACGATGGTATTGATATCAACGATATTAAAAAAGATGACCTAAGGCGTTCGTTGGGGATGGTTTTACAGGACACGCATATGTTTAGTGATACGGTGCGGGAAAATATCCGTTACGGCAGGTTGGAAGCGACGGATGATGAGGTAATCGAGGCGGCGAAGTTGGCCAACGCACATTGCTTTATCATGAATTTGCCAGAGGGGTATGATACCAGGCTTGTCTTAGACGGTACTAATTTGAGCGCCGGACAGCGTCAATTGCTCGCTATAGCAAGAGCGGCCATAGCAAATCCGCCGGTACTGATCCTGGATGAAGCTACAAGCTCTATTGATACCAGAACCGAGGCATTAGTGGAAAGGGGTATGGATAAATTAATGCACGGCCGCACGGTTTTTGTCATTGCTCACAGACTTTCCACTGTGCGGAATGCTGATGCGATCATTGTTATGGAAAATGGCAAGGTGATAGAACGCGGGAGCCATGATGATTTGATTGCTAAACATGGCAGATATTATCAGCTGTATACAGGTAATTTCGACCTGGATATACTTAGCACCGGTTCCTAAGCAAGACAAACAAAAAGTGGTCCAAAGAGGAAATGTGTCTAACATTTTGAAGCACTGCAGACCGTCCCATTTGGACCAAACAACGAACAAAAAGCCGAATTCGTGAGAATTCGGCTTTTTGTTCGTTAATTAGGCGTTATAAAGTTTTAGTTGCTTTCTCATGCTATCCATGGAAGTCTGCAAGTGGTAAACGTTAAATTTTTGCACCTCCGCAAGGCTGCCGTCCTGAAGCAGTTCGTAAATATGCTTGTGTTCTTCCTGAGCATCGTATAACCGTTTTAACGTCATAAGGGATCGCGTGCGCAGAGGATATAGCAGCAGGTTATAATTCTCAATAAGTTTTGTTGTGTATTTAAGACGTGATTGCTTGTACAGGATTTCGGAGAATTTCGATAATACTTTACGACCTGTTACGACATCTTCGTGTTTTAGATAGTAATCTACTAAATCCAGATTTTCTTGTAAATCGTTAAAAAGAGAGGTTTCTTTGCTGTATTTTAAAGCGTATTTCAGTACCATGCTTTCCAAAGATAATCGTAAATCAAAAATTTCGTCAAGAATATTTTCGTCAATGCTGATTATTTGCAGACGATTATTGACTTGACGTTCCACCAGACCGTCTTTTTCCAGTTTGGCGAGTGCTTCGCGCAATGGTGTGCGGCTGGTACCGTATTGGTTGCATAAATCAAGTTCAACAATCTTGTCACCGTACTTAAGATTTTCGTTTAAAAAATCATTAATGATTTGGCTATAAAGAAAATCACTGGTGTTTTTTCGCATAATTTCACCCTTTTATTGTAATCCTTAATTCTTAAATTATACAAAAAATATGACAATATATCAATTGGCCAAGCTCAAAAATAAAGCTTGTAATGTTATGACATTGCGGAATATAATAATTGTGTAATTGTATACATTTATACAGCGGATATCAAGAAGCATTTTATTCAATGAAGGGATGGAGGAGCATGAAAAAAATCGTAAGTACAGCGACAGCGGGCTTTGTAGAAAAGAATGATGTGCTTGTTACTGTCGAACCATTGGGCAATGGAATTGACATTGCGCTTACTTCTGATGTTGAGCGGCAATATGGTCAGCACATTCGAAATTTGATCAGAGAAACAGTACAAGAAGCTGGCTATGAAAATGTCAAAGTAACAGCAATAGACAAAGGTGCGTGGGACTACACGATAATCGCTCGTGTTCTGGGGGCCTTGCAAAGGGGTGAGCAAGCATAATGACAGATCCAAAGACCAGATTATCCAGAACGATGATGTTCGTACCAGGTAATAGCCCGAAAATGATTAATAACTGTGATATCAACGGTGCGGATAGTATCATGCTGGATATTGAAGACTCAATTCCAGTGACCGAGAAGGATACGGCAAGAATTTTGGTTGCTGAAGCCTTGAAATCAAGAAAATTTAAAGCTGAGACAGTGGTGCGTATCAATCATCCGACCCAGACACCTTTTGGTATTGATGATTTGAAAACAATCCTGCCTGCTAAACCGGACCTTATTCGCCTGCCGAAAACAGAATGTGTGGAAGAAGTAGAATTGGTAGCGGGAATGATCGCAGAAGAAGAAAAGAAAAATGGCTGGCCGGAAGGTACGATCAACATCATCTGTGCTATTGAAAGTGTTAAAGGACTGTATAATGTACGGGAAATCTGCCATGGACCGAGAATGGTGGCCATAGCTCTGGGTGCTGAAGATTTTATTGCAGATATCAAAACGCAGCGGACAAAATACGGTATTGAGTTGTACTTTGCGCGTTCGACAATTTTGATGGCGGCACGTGAAGCTGGTATCCGTTGTATCGATACCGTTTATTCTGATGTCAAAGACATGGAAACCTTCCGGGAAGAAGTCACAAAGATCAGGGATATGGGTTTTGATGGTAAATCCTGTATTCATCCGAAACAAATCGAAGTAGTGCATGAAATCTTTACGCCGACGGAAAAACAAATCGCGCATGCGGTAAAAGTTTTGGCAAGTTATGCAGATGCTGTGAAAAACAATAAGGGTGTTATCGCCGTTGACGGCAAAATGATTGACGGACCAATCGTCGTCAGGGCACAGCGCATCGTGGATGCAGCCAGGGCGGCAGGAATAAAGGTGGAAACGGAGATAAAGGCATGATGAAAAATGCAATCGGACGTGAAATTCCTCTGGAATTAACTTACCTGAAGGGCAGAGAATTGTATGCTGGAGAATTCGCTATTGCACCGCGAGGTAATAGACAAGGTAAAAAAATGAAATTAGGACAAAAGGGTGCCAACAAGGTATTGGCATCTTTACAAGAAGCCGTTGAAAAAACTGGCCTCAAAGATGGCATGACGATTTCTTTCCATCATCATTTTCGTAATGGCGATTATATTATCAAAATGGTTATGGAAGCTATTGCCGCTAAGGGCATCAAAGATTTGACAATTATGGCGAGTTCTTTGAATCCTTGCCATGAATTTTTGATCGACTATATCGAAGACGGTACGGTTACTGCGATCGAGACCAGCGGCTTGCGCGATACTTTGGGTGAATACCTGACTATGCATCCAGGCTGCCTGAAAAGGCCGATCGTGATTCGTTCCCATGGTGGACGTGCACGTGCTATTGAATCTGGCGAAGTGCATATTGATGTCGCCTTTATGGGGGCACCAAGCTGCGACTGTTTCGGGAATGCGAGCGGTTCACAAGGCAAATCAGCCTGCGGAGCTATCGGCTATGCTTTGGTGGATGCTCATCATGCAGACCAGACAGTGATTATCACCGATAATCTTTTGAAGGGCCAATTCCTATATCCTTATAGCATACCGCAGACGGATGTCGATTATGTGGTGGAAGTAGAGGCTATTGGCGATCCTGAAGGCATTGCTTCGGGCGCTATTCGTATTACCAAAAACCCAATTCAGCTTAAAATAGCGCAACTGGCGGCGGAAGTTGTCGACCAGACAGGTTATTTGCAGGAAGGTTACTCCTTGCAGCTGGGCGGCGGCGGTGCTTCTTTGGCAGTAGCACAGTTCATGCGTGAGAAAATGCTGGCACGCGGCATCAAGGGCGGCTTTGGTATTGGCGGTGCCACAGGAATTTTCACCGAAATGCTGCAGGAAGGTTTGTTTGAGATCATTTATGATACCCAGACTTTCGATACTACGGCAGCTGCATCTTTGCGTGATAATCCACGGCATGTAGAAATGACAGCGTCTTTCTATGCTAACCCTTGGACGGATTGCATTGTCAACCAATTGGATGTTGTTTTCCTGAGCGCGACAGAAGTCGATCTGGATTTCAATGTCAATTGCATGACGGATTCCAACGGCATTTTGATGGGGGCTTCCGGCGGTCATTCTGATACCGCGGCCGGGGCTAAACTTGCAGTTATTGTGGTACCGTTGATTCGCGGCCGTTTGCCGATGATTCGTGATAAGGTACAGACAGTGATTACACCGGGCGAAAGCATCGATGTTATAGTAACGGAACGCGGCA
>CAYLRW010000056.1:0-10573 GCA_964386405.1 uncultured Acidaminococcales bacterium
TCCTACAAGTTACCAATTAAACGCAAATAGGGCTTGTTGTTCGAGTACACATATTCCACACTCAAGAATTCGTGAATACGGAAACGTGCCCCAAACTCGTTGACGTTTGTGCCAGAGAAATGTTCTGCCCTGAGACGCCATTTCGGAGATATATCATATTCCAGACGATAATTATTTTCATGGTCGGAAACTCTCCGTGCATAAGCAACAGTTGTTTTGCCATCGCGATGAGCGAGTCCCGGCGCAAATTCCCACTCCATGTTTTCCAATTCGATTGAAAACTCCGTAAAAAGCTCATCGTCATCTGAAATATATTTGCCAAAATGCGCTCTGCCAACAAGATTGTTTTCAGAGCGGCCGCTGTCGCCATAACCTTCAAACCAAATCTTGTATTTATCGGCTTCCATCCTGATTTCCACCATTGTCTCGGTACCAGGAGTTATGGTTACTGTTGGTTTCAACGAATAAATGTCGACATCCTTTTCGGCTTTAACAGCTGCTAAAAGACGTTGCTCCAGCTCTGCCCTGTGTTTTTTTACAAAATCAACCGGCAGGCCTCTGAGTTCATCGGCTTTTTCATGCAGCCGTTCCTTAGTCTTCAAAAAAAGGATATTGGGAACAGTTTCCGATAACAGTTCAAATTGTACATCATGTACTGTCTGCCCGACAGGATAAACTATGACCTGCGCCACAACTTTTTTCCCCTGCTGGCTTAAATCAACGGATGCCCTGAATTCCGGCAGCATTGTTTCCATATCTTGCCTGACTTTCTGGCGCAATACCCCGCCAGCCCAATCAACAGCATCTATAGAAGCGCCGCTTACGGTCCTGACGATTCTATCTTTAAGCTCAGGCATCTTCGCCAGCAAAACTTCAGCCATCGGCTGGTCAATTCCGGAAAATTCCAAATCAACCTGCACATCGTTTACTACGTCCAGCCATGGCGATAGCTTGAAAGTTATTTCAGACGCAGTGCCCAGTTTAATGATGGTTTCTTCAACCTTGTAGCCGGTAAGAGCCCGCTCGCCGACTTCGCCCAGCAATCTGGCATAGTCATTTTTTACAGGTTCGATCTGCCCTGTATCCTTTTCTAAGAAAAGCTGTTCAGCAACAACCTGCATGCTGGCCGTCATTCTCTCTAGCAAAGGTTGGCCTGTCCTGCCTGTACTATCAGTAACAATTACTTTAACACTGCCGATAGTTTCTGCGAAAGCAATTTGCGGCATCAGGAACAAACAAAAACCAGCTAATATTAGGGTGGCGAACCTGCTTTTACTACTCTGCAATGTCTTTCAACCTCCCCCGTCTTTGCCGGCCTCACTTAGAATTGGCCGCCAAAGCTGAAGTGGAAACGGCCGCCATCTTCGCCGATACCATAATCAAGACGCAATGGGCCCAATGGTGAATTGATACGTAAGCCGACACCATAACTGGATTTCATCAACCCAAGATCAAAAGCATTCTCTGTGTCTTTATCCCAGGCGTAGCCTGTATCAGTAAACAGAACTCCCTGTACCTTCTTCATCAAAGGTACCCTGTATTCCAATGTGCCTCTTAGCATACTATTGCCTTTAAACTGGTCATCCTTATAACCACGAAGGCTATCGGAACCACCAACTGCAAATCTCTGACTTAAAGGCATCGTGCCATCAGCATAACCTGCGCCAACCATGAAGGCCAAAACATCTTCACTCGCACCCATGCGGTAATAGTAACGCAAATCAGCCGAATATTTGGTGAAGTCAAAGTCGCCGCCCAAGCCAGCCCATTCTACTGAGTAGGAATTGCGCTTGCCTTCGTGCGGATCATTAACATTATCGCGAGAATCAAACGTTCTAGCGAAAGCAATACTTTGTGTCTTACCAAAATTTTCCTTTTGACGTTTAGCAGCAAGAGCTGCTTTTTCCGCTGCGGTCTGGTCGGTATCAGTCGGGTCATCGCCTTCAAAATACTGATAATCATCTTCATAACCATCGGCCACACCTTTATAGATATCTTCACGATTCTTTAAAGTAAGATAGTTTACAACATACTCATTATTCGTTCTGCGGCTGAAAGTCAATTCCTGACCGCGGCGCTGTTTGTCATAACGAGCGATTTCATCCCCATTATGATCATAATCCGCATACTCGTTGGTCATGTCATAGATGGACAAACCTACGCTGGTTTCCTTGTCATCAAGCCAAGGTTTTGTATAACTGAACTCATAGTTTTTATTATTTTCACTATCGCCGCCAAATTCCCAGCGAATGTTCACCTTATCACCGGTACCGCGGAAATTCTTATCGCCAACAGAAACCATACCCAAGAATCCGTCTGCGTCACTATAGCCCGCGCCAATACCGAAAGTACCGGTATTCATTTCAACAACGGTAATTTCCACATCGACTGCGTTAGGAGCCTTGCCAGGATTCAACTTGATGTTGACATCTTCAAAATAACCCAGATTGTAAATACGCTGCATGCTGCGGCGGGCATCTTTGCTGTTAAAAGGCTGACCCTTCTTCAGTTTCATTTCCCGGGTAATAACATAATCTTTAGTCTTAGTGTTGCCTTTGATTTTAAAATCTTCTACAACGCCTTCATTAACCTGTACATATAGTTCGCCGCTCGGCAGGACACGCACATCGGTAACACGTGCCAGAATGTAGCCTTCTTTGGAATATTCTGCTTCAACTTTGCGAACCTTTTCATTAACATCCTTCAGATTGATTATCTTATCTTTAGTCAAATCAATGATGTTCTTGATTTTATCAGTGCTTACCTTGGTATTACCTTCTACCACCAGTGTTTTAAAAACAGGGTTCTCCATTACATGATAAGTAACCTGCACACCTTCGGGCACTTGATTATATTCCGGCACGATATCGTAGAACCAGCCAAGCTGATAGATTGCATGTAAATCAGCAGCAATACCGTCCTTCGTAAATTCCATACCCGGTTTTACTTTAAGCGCATCCATTATTGCATCATGGTTGCCTTGCTTGTCACCTTCAACAGTAACCTTGGTTACTGTCTGGCCAACATAAGCATTAACTTCCTCTGCTGATGCAATTTTAACATTGTCATTAGTACTGGTTTTGAGTGCAGCTGCCTCTGTAGGCAACAGGGTGTCTGCTGCTTTCTCTGTTGGTTTCATGGAATCCGGATTCGTTTCTTCGGCATATACCGGCAGAGTAACAAGCAAAGTTGCTGCCATTCCCATTGCAATCGGTCGCCACATTTTTTTCCTTTTCATAACGAGCCCCCTGTTAATTAGAATCATTCAAGGTCTTTCGCGCTGTCCTCACAAGATTCCTCACTTCATTCTCAGGAACCTGCAAAACTGCTTTCTCAACTTTTTCAGTTTTTTGTGGTGAAACTATAGTTTCTTCCTGTATTACTGTTGGTGTTTTTATTTTTTCCGGTACACTTTCTACTGAAGAAGCGGCCCTGGGAATTTTTTTAGCATCCGGCAGAAGAGCACTACTCTGTGCAACAACAATATCAGCAGGTTTCGGCGGTAAAGAGTTCCTAGCCCAGAACCAGCCACCGGCTCCTGTCAAAATCATTAAAAATGCTGCAATAACAGCAAGCCTTTGGCGCGTCCAGATGGCAGCAAAACCACGTTTTTCCCGTAAATGCTGCATTTCTGCCTCTGCCAGCATCAGATCGAGTTCACCGCGCATATCGTTGTTGCTGCGAAAACTATCCTCAGCATTCTTCAAACTGTTACGCACGTTTCTGATATGGTCGCACACATTTTTAAGATTGCCAGACATTATGCTTGCTCCTTTCTTTAAGCATCAATCATACTATTATATAATCGCAGGCTAGCGTAAAAATTAATCTTTAATATTTGGTGATTTTAGACTGTTTTTGGGCATTTTTGAACTTTTTTGCCATATTATCTACTAATTATCACCATTTTTCTTCTGCTAGCTCTATTTTAGTTCAGCCATCAGACGTGAAAGCATGCCGCGTACACGTTTTACTGCTTTTTTCTGCAAACGATAAATATGGCTTGGTGTCACATGAATGTCAGCAGCCAAATCACTGGCTGATTTATCAAGAAGATAAATACCGGACAAAACTTTCTGTTCATTAACGGAAAGTCTGTCCATCGCTTCTTTGACTTTACAGGAAAGGAACTCTCTCTCCACATTCTCGTCCGGCGATAGTTCGGTGGAAATCAGGCATTCCGCCCAGGAGATACCACTGCCTTCATTGGTTTCGCTATCCAGCGACAAGGTCTTTTTGCCGTATTCACGTTCTAAATAGTCAAGCATTCTGCCCTTGATGCGGTGGACGGCAAAAAGGCTGAAAGCAACACCTTTTTGATAATCATAGCGCTCGGCAGCCTCCAAAAGTCCGACCGTTCCTTCCTGAATCAGTTCCCGTATCTGAACTTCCGGCAAACTGAAACCCATCGCCACTTTAAAAACAAGTGGCTGGTAAGAACTGATCAACCGGTGATGAGCTTCTTCACTGCCAGCAGCACAGGCTTCCCACAGCGCAAGTTCCTCTTCCCGTGACAGCAATTTTATTTTTTTCAGTTCTTCCAGATAGCTGTTTAACACGTCGGCACTCCTTTTTAGAAGGAAATATGGTATTCCAAGCCATACCATTTTTTATTTTCTTCATTAATTGAAAAATTAACAGTTATATTTTTATTCAGCTCATACTGCGTGAAAGTATCATGATACTGGCCATCTAAACTGGTAGCATAGCCAACCATGATATTATCCGTAATATACTTGCTTGCCAATACATTATATTGTTCTTTTTCTTCCTTGGTAAACTCACTGGCATCTTTGGCATTAATTTCGAAACCAATGCCAGTTGCTGTATTGCCGCTATAAACGCGGAACTGGTCAAGATTCAAGTCTTCCTTAAAGAGCGTTTCCACGTCTCTCAAGAAAGTCATCTCGATGCCCACATCAAGGAGAGCCTGTAAATCCTGTGTTTCCAACCCATTGCTGCCTGTAGCGCTGCTGCCATTGCTATAGCTCTTCAGCGTCAGCATCCTGAACAATTCCTGCTGGCTCAATGGTGGATCCGAGGATAAGCTCAGTTCCATTTCATCAAGCTGACCATCAATCTGCATATTCACATTATAGCGTCCGAATTTAGTGTAGGAATCAAGATTGATCGTTGGCAGGACAGAACCCGGTATTGGGAAACCGGCCGTTGCTTTTCTGATTTTAAAAGGCGTCCTTAAGTAACTGACGGTACCCTTCGTTGCATAGAGCGATCCGTCCACATTAGTATACCTCGTACTGCCCATAATATGCAAACCACCTGCCAGCCAGAGGTCATAAAGGTATTTGTTATAAAGATGAATCTCCGGTCCCAGTTCTATTTTGATATCTAACCCGATATTGGAATTTCCTGGTTGTATTTCCGGAATCGTCGGCATATTGATAAGAACTTTATCCAAACGAATTTCACTGGCAATATGCGGCCTGTTGCGTTCATGTGTCACAACCGCCTGGCCGTTGATAGTGCCGCTGAAAAGAGGCGAAACTATCTGCACATTATCAGCCTTTACATCTAACTGGTACGGAGTGCTATCGCCATCCAATAGGGCAAAGGTTCCACTAGCATTCAGCTTACCGGTAGGGCCAATCTTCGCTGACATTTCTTCCAGACGGATTCTGCGTCCTTCAAATTTTACAGCCATTTTTAAGTTTTCAATTACAGTAGACATTTGTTTCAGTTTTACCATACCGTTATTAATATTGAAACTACCGTCAATAAGCGGTTCTTCCAGCGTGCCGGTCACCATCAGTGCTCCGCTCGTATCTCCGCTGCCGCTTTCCACATTCTTATTCAGCATCGGTAAGATTGCCAGATTGGCATTGTCAAGCTTTACTTTGATTGACATTTGCGCGTCCGGATTTCTGCGATCACCTTTGGCTCTGAATAAGTCCTGAGGCACAGAACCATAGGCACTCGCCTTGTAAATATCTCTCTGGATATAAAGCTGCTCAATATTATAGAGATCATCCCGCAAAGTGAACATGCCGTAAAGGTTATCAAACGGAGTATCTGCTATTTGTCCCTGGCTGACCGATAACGAAGCATTGGCTGCAGGGTTTTCAATGGTACCGCTGACCTGAGCAGCAAAACTCATCTTGCCGCCAAAATCAACCGGTGCTTTAATAAAGGCATTCAGTACAGAGGCATCGGCTTCACTGCAGAAGGCATCAATTGCCAGATTGCGGTTTCTAAAGTCTACCGTGCCCTGCGCTGCAAGGAAACCGCCTTTTTCTTCGTCAATACGTACTTTAAGGATATTCAAAATATCTTTATGAATAAAAATATCAAAAACAGCAGAAGGGTAGCGGATGCCGCGAATACTGCAGTTGCGGATCTGGCCGCCAACGCTGATGCCGGTACCTTTGCCTTCTTTATTGACAATGATGCTGCCATCGAGATCACCAGCTATGTCATAATCCTGTCCGGCTAAAGCGAGCAGTGATTTCATGCTGCCGCCTTTGACTTCAATATTGCCTTGCAAAAGAGCATCATTAAAATCAATCAGCATATCTATGCCAAACAAACCTGCTCCCTGTCTGGCACTCCCTTTGAGCCTGTTGACCTTGCCTGCCGAACTTACCAGATTGCCGGTAATGTCAGTGAATTCCTGCCCATTGATCACTATGCTGTGGGAATTAAGTTCACCTGTAAATAGTGGTGTTCCCAATGTACCTTGCAGTTTACCGTTCAAGTCCACCAGTCCGGCAACTTTCACTTTGTCGGGCACCGCTAGTCTCTTCAAATCGATCTTGCTGGCATTCATCACAAAATCAAGATTCTTGTTCTTGTCAACTTTACCATCAAGGTGGATCTCAGTCTGCAAAGCATGAATCACAAAGTTTCTGAGATACAGATTACCATCCAATACACTGTATTCGCCTACTGCATCATCCAGTAGATATTTATTCAGACTACCCTCGTAAAAATTCATTTTACCGGTCACTTCAGGGTTAGAAATTCTGCCTTTCACCGTAACTTCATTGTCAAGATTGCCTGTCAAAGCAACGTCAGGGGCCATAGCAGCAACCAAAGGTTCAACTCTGATTCCTTTGGTAGAAACTCTCAAGTCCAGCAAAGGATCTTCACTGCCAAGATCAATCCATCCGTTAATCAAATGTTCACCTGCCGGCATTTTTACGGTGAGACCATCAATTTGCAAGCGTTGATTCTGCCATAGGAAAACCCCATGTGCATCAGTAATTTTTTGTTTCATGATTTCAGCGTCGGCTAATCTGGCCGTACCACGAACCTGCGGTGAAGCCGTCGAACCGCTGACCACGAAGGAACCTGTCAGCTTCCCGTCTCCTTCTTGTCCGCCAACCGCCAAAAGCGGCTGCAGCGGGAAATTGGCAACACTGGCCTCTGCAGCAATATTACCGCCGGTGATCCTGCCTTGTGCTACAAAGGAACCATCATCATTGCAGTAGCCGGAAAGATTATTGATCGTAATATTGTTCTGATTGTAATCGATGTCCAGTCGAAAATCTCTGAATAGATTGTTCCGCCAGTTCAAAGAAGCCATTTTGGCAACTGCATTGAAGCTGCCTCGGGAGCCTTCCAGCTTACCGCTAACAGCAACATCACCGGAAAGAACTGCCTGTTCACTATTTAAGCCCGCCAACCCTGCAATATCGGCATTATCAAATTCCAAGGCTGCCGAAAAATCACCATCATTAACCGCATATTCGCCAAAGAGGAAAATACCGCCGCCGCCATATTCAGCTTTTGCACCCGGTATAACAATTTTGCTGTTTTGTGCCGAAATCGGCAGACTCACCTTAGAGAAGGTCTGCCCTTGAAAAGCCAAGGCATCAGAACTGAAAACACCATTGGCACTGAAATCCTTCTGGGTTCCGTTTAAAGTCAGGGATCCGGATATCTTGCCAGAAACAGGAGAAGCAGCAACTACCTTTTGCAAATCAAAAGCAGTCAACTCAACTGAAAGATCTTCAGCAACAGGGTCATCAATATTATTTAAATCGAGTTTGCCATTCAGACGGCCTTTTTCACCATTTGCCGTAAACTCAAGATTAACAGCTTCTACAACCTTCTGATGGAAAGAAACCTTGCCATTCAGCACCATAGGTATTTTTTCTTCCTGATAAGCTGCAATGGCCGCAACATTTGCTAAATTTCCTGTCCCCTCTAAGGAAATATCGTTACCATCACCTGACCAGCGCAGGTTTAAATCTTTAACCGAACCTTTTAATTCTTCTATGCCTAAATAACGCTTTGCCAAATCGCTGAAGGAATCAAGGGCAAAATGCTCTGTTTTCAAGAATAGATGCCCTTTGGCGTCCGTATTAACAAGACCACTGATTTTCCAGTTTTCCTTACCATAAGTCAACAGAAAATTAATGGCGTAATCAGGACTGGCAGCTGCATCAATGCTGCCATCAACACGAAAACTCCAATTGCCGAAAGGCGTACTGACTTCACTCTTTCCCTCTTTAATGATTACGTTGCCAACAAATTTTGATTTTTCTTTTTCTCTTTGCTTAATAACGTCTTTAACGTTCCAATGTTCTTTTTCATCCATCTGCAAATACAAAACAGGCTGGTTAACAGTTATAGTGCTAACAGCCTTGATAGGGTCGGCTTGCATAATTCCTCTCAACAAATCGAAACTGACCGTAATAGAAGGCGCAGATGCTACCAGCTTGCCATTCTTATCATAAACCGATACATCATCTGCTGCCAATCTGAGAGAGTCGGACACATGCAAAGACTTGATATTAATTTCTCCGTTAACATATTCTGCCGCTGTTGTTTGCACCAGCGGTATCATCTGTTGTAAAAAGTCGGGCATAAACAGGCGCAAAACTGCAAAATAGCCCATCAATAGTGCTGCTAATACCAGAAAAACAGCCTTTGCTTTCGACATGAATTTTGCCCCCATGATCTATAATTGTTCTTTACAGAAAGCTAATCGGGTACTTATTCGACACAGCAAACCTTCTTCCCTGCCCAAACAAAAAATCACACAAAAAATTCACAAAAAAACTGCTATGGACGAACCATAGCAGTATAGCAAATAAAAGGAACTATCAGCTTTGACGTACCGGCACACCCATAGCTTTCGCCAGAGCTGCACTGGAAGTATTGTAATCATACAAAGCCTTTACATAGTTGTTCTTGGCTTGTGTGAGTGCGACCTGAGCATCCATAACATCGATGTTCGTACCAACACCAGCCTGATATCTCAATTGTGAAATTCTATAATCTTCTTCGGCCGAATCAACAGCAACCTTAGAAGTAGCAATACGTTTTTCTGCTTCACGCAGGCTTAGATAACTATTGCGCACATCAAGCTGTACCGAATCTTTTGTCTGACGATAGGTTTCTTCAGCTTTATACAAGCTTGCTTCAGCAGCGTTTACCTTGGCGGCAGTTACACCAGAGTCGAAAACGTTCAAACTTACGCCGATAGCAGCAGTCCAGTTTTCGTTATCGTCGCCTGGCCAGTCACCGGAATACCATTTGTTGGAGGCACTGGCAGAAACCTGGGGCATATAGCCGGATTTAGCTACTTTAACCCCGGCTTTAGCAGCTTCGACACTAGCCTCAGCCTGGAAAAGTTCCGGGCGGTTTGCTAAAGCAAAAGTGATGCAATTATCCATCGGGTTATCATATTTACTATATTGAAGGCTCTCAGTCACCTTTAGCTCAGTGCCATGCGGCAAACCAATGATATTATTTAAATCAGCTACTGCCAAATCATAAGCATTCTGTGCTTTAATCAATGTCTGTTCAGCATTAGCAAGCTCTACCTGGCTGCGCAATACATCGACCTTGGCAACAACGCCGACATCATATTGTGCCTGCACATTCTGCAGATGAGCACTCAGGCGGTCTACGGATTCCTTACTCAGCTTGACGGTATCAATAGATTGCAGCACATTGAAGTACCCGTTAGTAGCGGAAAGCTTGACTGCCTGATAAGACTCGTCAACACCGTACTCGCTGGATTTGTAGTTTTGAACAGCCTGCTCAATAGTACCGCTGAGCTTGCCACCGGTGTAAAGTGGAATAGACGCTGTAAAACCATTGCTAAAGGTATTATCAGGTCCCGACTGACTGCTTAATAATGGATTAGGATCATAATAACCGCCTCGAGAAGAACTGTGGCTATAGTCGATACTTACCCAGCGCGAAGCTTTTGCTTCATCCTTCTGTGCTTTGGCAACTGAACTCTCTGCTTCGGAAATCTTAACTGTAGGGTTAGTTTTTAGCGCCATCTCTATGGCCTTGTCCAAATTGATTTCCACTGCGGCAGCAAAAGCTGTCTGTGCGGACATCAAACCAAGCACTATCGCTGTTACGAGCACTTGTCTGCTTTTCTTATATTTAAACATCTCTCTTCCTCCTATGCTAAAATTGACTGCTTAGTCAATACTAGTAAATTATATAAATTTCTTACCCGAAAGTCAACCACTCTTTAAAAATAGCTCTTTGCCCATTGACGATACTTCCTGAAACAAGATGTCTCGACTGCCTTCAACATGACCAACAGGTAATAATCTGCAACGTCTGTTAATGGGTGAAGCAGCGA
>CAYLRW010000057.1:0-10293 GCA_964386405.1 uncultured Acidaminococcales bacterium
CCGCCGGAAACAGATTTTGAACGTGGAGTACGTCGCTTTGGTTATCTGTTGACACAAATAATGTTGGTATTGACGCTTACTGTTTTTGCAATCAATGTATATTTTCAGGAACCGGTAATTAATTCACTATTATTTTCTGTTGCGTTGGCTGTTGGTATAACACCACAGATGCTGCCAGCAATCGTCAGTATTACTCTTTCGAAAGGTTCACGTAATATGGCTAAGGAAGGTGTAATTGTCAGAAGACTCAACGCTATTGAAAATTTTGGCAGTATCGACACTTTGTGTACGGATAAAACTGGTACATTGACAGAAGGCGATGTGCGTTTTGATGGTGCGGTTGATGTAGATGGTAACAAGTCGGACAATGTGTTTAGGCTGGCCTATCTTAATGCTAGTTTGCAAGTAGGCATGGATAATTCTCTCGATGAAACTATAGTCGCTTTTAAAAAACTAGATACTTCCTCTGTTCAACGACGTGGCGAAATACCACTTGATTTTACACGCGAACGACTTAGCGTTATTGTCGAAGAAAAAAATCAACATATTATGATTACTAAAGGTGCGCTTAATCATGTCCTTGAAATATGTTCGTTTGTTGAAAAAGTTGACGCTGAAGACTCTAAGGATTTAATGGATGCCAATAAACTTGATGAAATAAATCAACATTATCTGGAATGGAGCAATCAGGGAATAAGGGTTTTGGGTATTGCCAAAAAAATAGTTGAGCCTAAAGAAAAATATATCGTTGAAGATGAATCACAAATGACTTTTGTTGGTTTTTTGCTTCTATTCGATCATCCAAAAGAAGATGTAGAACAAACTATCAAGAATCTTGCACATAATGGCATATCGCTGAGGATCATAACGGGAGATAATAAGCTGATAGCAATGCATACTGCTGCTTTTGTTGGGATTGAAATTACAGGCGTAATCACAGGCTCGGAATTAGTAAAGATGAGTGATGAGGTGCTGTGGAACAGGATTGAAGATACTAATTTATTTGCCGAAGTTGATCCAAATCAGAAGGAACGTATTATTTTGGCCTTGAAAAAGAGGGGACATGTTGTTGGATACATGGGTGATGGTATTAATGACGTTCCAGCCTTACATACGGCTGATGTAAGCATTTCAGTTGATAATGCTGTTGACGTCGCCAAAGAGTCTGCCGATTTTGTGTTAATGGAAAAGAGTCTGGAAGTATTGAATAGAGGAATTGAACTTGGCCGCACAACTTTTGCCAATACGCTCAAGTACATTTTTGTTTCTACAAGTTCGAATTTTGGCAACATGTTTAGTATGGCTGGTGCATCGCTGTTTATGCCATTTCTGCCATTGCTGCCAAAACAAATACTTTTGCTTAATTTTTTAAGCGATTTTCCATCATTATCAATTGCGAATGACTCAGTTGATGAGGAAGTCCTAGGAAAACCACGCAGATGGGATATCAAGCTGATTCGCAGCTTTATGTTTACCTTCGGTTTGTTGAGCTCAGTTTTTGACTATATAACTTTTGCTGTGCTGTTAATTATTTTTAATGCAGGTGAAGAGATGTTTCAAAGCGGCTGGTTTGTTTTGTCGATTTTGACGGAACTATCAACTTTGTTGGTTATGCGGACACAAAGGCCGTTCTTCAGAAGCAGACCTGCCTCGATATTAGTTTATACGGCGGTGGCAGTAGCTATTGTAACGCTTCTTCTTCCATACTCGCCTATTAATGCTATTCTGGCTATTCAACCTATTCCTCAAGCGCTGCTGATATCATTGCTAGGCATTGCTTGTGTCTATACTATCGTGATAGAGTTGGCTAAACATGTCTTCTATAGATCAAACAAGGAAGGAAATGCAACTGATGATCATAAAATTGCGTTTTGACATATTATAAAAATATGAGATGAAAGAACCTGGTCGGTTAGAAAACTGAAATTATCTAAAAGTAACTTGTACTTTTTTTGCTACGTGTATATAATAAAAATATGGATGGGGTATGTGATTGCCACCAAAGCGTAAATTATACTTTGGCAGTGCGATGACGTGATTGTCGGCAATGGTTTTGACCGGCAAAGGTAAAAACGCATCCGTAAGGATGACCGCATTGAATTGGAGCAGGACCCCTAAGGGTTCTGCTCTTTTGTTTTCACATATTCTATACATAAATCAATTTTCTCATTAATATTTTTTGTAAAACTAAAAGGAGGCATTTGTATGTTCGAACTTCAACCGTTCAGAAAGGGTCATCTTTCCAAAAAAGATTTTTTCACCAATTTTTTCGACAATATCTTTGATGAAGATTTCAGCCCAGCAGGAGTTTTCGGCTCTTCTTTCAAAGTAGATGTGCGCGAAAATGAGAAGAATTTCACAGTAGATGCTGATCTGCCAGGTTTTAAAAAAGAAGATGTTAATGTTTCTTACAAAGACAATTACCTTACCATTAAAGCTAAACGTGAGGAAGAAGTAAAAGAAGAAAAAGAAAATTATCTTCGGCAGGAACGCAGCAGCGGTGAAGTAATGAGACGTTTCTTTGTAGAGGATGTAGATGAGGATGCAATTGATGCTGAATTTAAAGATGGTGTTTTAAAGATTGTTTTGCCGAAGAAAGAGAAAGTTGTTGCAGAGAAAAAGGTTATTAACATTAAATAGTACACTGTAACCCTAATTTGAAACAGCAGGTAGCTCGTAAAACTTACGAGCTACCTGCTGCTTTTTAATAACTTCTTACACTCATTCTGTTATGTTGCCAACGAGCTAAAACAGATAAAGAATAGTTAAGCAAAAAGTACAAGATAGCCACTGCACCAAAAATAGCAAAAACCTGTGCGGTGGAGCTGTACTTTCCTATGAGGATCATGCCTTTACCAGTAAGTTCCTCTGTGCCAACGGCCCAAACGAATGAAGAGTCTTTAATAACAGTGGTAAATTGTGACATCATAGGAGGTATGACATTTCTAAAGGCTTGTGGAAGTACTATGTGCCAAACAATCTGCAAAGTGTTAAGACCTTGCGACTGCGCAGCTTCAATCTGTCCTTTTGGCAAAGAATTCAAGCCAGCACGGATTATTTCTGACATGATTGCCGCTGTGAAAACAGTCATGGCTAAAACACCTGAGTAAGTTGGTGGCAAAGGAGTCATGAATCTTGCTGTGAGCACCAGCAGGAGACAAGGTACATTTCTTACTATATCAACATAAAGTATGCTGATATGTTTTAAAACCGGTATTCTCAGATAGATTGCCAGACCAAGCAAGGTGCCTAAAATAACACTGAAAATTATGGAGAAGAAAGATATCTTCAGGGTGACAACCAAGCCTTCCAGCAGAAAGGAGATAATAGAATAGTCAAGCAAAGCTGATATCATGATTTCACCCCCGCTGTTTTTTCAAGGTGTTTGATATATTTTGTCAATGGAAAACACATTAACCAATATAACAAGCCGGTAACGAGGTAAGTTGGACCATAATACATATTCATACCTGACCAGGAATCAGCACGATACATTAAATCGCCACCGGCAATCATCGCTAAGACAGAAGTGTTTTTGATCAGACTTACACTTTGGTTAGCAATGTTAGGGAGAATGATTTTTTTTGCCTGAGGCAGGATAATATACCGCATGGTTTGAAAATAGGTGAAACCTTGGGATAAGCCTGCTTCACTTTGCCCGCGAGATATCGCAAGAATACCGGAACGTACGGCTTCTGACATATAGGCACCAGTATAGAGACCTATGCCGAGACAGCCGATAAGAAAAACAGGGAGCATAATTTTTAGATGCGGCAGAGCATGGTAGAGAAAAATAACCTGAATTACCAAAGGTGTATTTTGAAAAAATTCTACATAAATACGATTTAATCTGCGTATGTTCTTATTTGGAAAAACGCCGGCAATACCAAACAGAATACCCAACGCAATGGAGATTAATAAAGCAACAATGGCTACTTCCAATGTTACTTTTAAACCTTCGGCAAAAATTCGCCAATCACTTAAAAGCGCCAGCCACTTGTATTCTGCAAAAGGATTAGTTGCCATTATTTAAGATCCCATTTTTTAAGAAGTTGGTCCATCTCGCCGGATTTTTTCATGTCCTCAAAAGTTTTTTCTACTAAATCAAACAGAGCTTTGTTATCTTTTTTGGTTGCTGCACCATACAGTTGCGGAGCAATTTTATCTGGTAAAAGTTCGGTTGCATCATCTCTATAGCCAAGAAGATTGGAAGTGTCCATGGCGTAAGCATCAGCGCGACCGGCAGACAGAGCTGTTTTGCATTCAGAGTAAGTTGGGAATTCAATGAAGTTAACTTGAATACCAGCTTTGTCAGCAGCGTCTTGTACGCCTTTGCGGGTTGTTGCCCCTTGTGGAACAGCAATGTTTTTACCATTAAGATCTTTTAAGGATTTTATGCCACTGTCTTTTTTGACCAGGAATCCAACAGGGTCTTCATAATAAGGAGTGGTCATGTTATAAGTTTGTTTTCTTTCATCGGTTATGGTGAAGGTTGCGATACAAAGGTCAATTTCACCGCTGTCAAGCAAAGGACCACGGGTTTTAGCCACAACACCAGTCAGATCAATTTTGTTCTCATCACCTAAGATTTTCTTAGCTATTGCTTTGGAAAGATCAATTTCAAAACCTTCAATTTTACCGGTTTTTGGGTCTTTAAAACCGAATTTTGGAACATCTACCTTGACACCGACTTTTAGAACACCACGGTCTTTGATTTTTTGGATACCGTCCGAAGCTGGAGCAGCAGTTTTCTTCGCGTCATCTTTTTTTGTATCGCCGCCGCAGCCTGCTGCCAGAATACCGAAGGAAGTTATTAATGCTACCCCAAGTGCTAATATTTTTTTTCTTGATAAAGACATGATTTTATCCCCTCTCATTAATAAATTTTATCTGATAATTTTACTTAAAAACTGTTGGGCACGTTCATTTTGCGGATTGAGAAAAAAGTGTTCAGGAGTACCTGTTTCCAAAATTTCCCCATCAGCCATGAATACGACGCGATCAGCAACTTTGCGGGCAAAGCCCATTTCATGTGTAACTACAACCATGGTAATTCCACTGCTAGCCAGGTCAACCATTACGTCAAGAACTTCATTGATCATCTCTGGATCGAGCGCTGAAGTAGGCTCGTCAAAAAGCATAATTTGGGGGTGCATATTGAGAGCACGGGCAATAGCGACACGTTGCTGCTGCCCGCCTGATAATTGCGCTGGATAGGCGGTAGCCTTTTCTTTAAGACCTACACGTTCAAGAAATTCCATTCCGGTTCTTTCCGCTTCTTCTTTTTTGACGCCTTGAACGAGAATGGGGGCAATGGTTAGATTTTCCAAGACTGTTTTATGTGGGTAGAGATTAAATTGTTGAAAGACCATGGCAACTTTTTGCCTTACTTCTCTGATTGGAGCGCCAGGAGCAGTAATTTCAATGCCATCTACTATTACTGTTCCGCTGTCAGGTTCTTCCAAGTGATTCATGCATCGAATCATTGTGCTTTTGCCAGAACCACTGGGACCAATAACAACAACTTTTTCGCCGGATTTAACTTCGAGAGAGATGTCTTTTAGTACGTGGTTATGACCAAAATATTTGTTAACGCCAGCTAATTGAATCAATCGGCTATCCTCCTTTTTGATTAAGTCCATAAATATGACAAAAGACGCCTGAGCTCATAAAATGAACTCAGGCGTCTGTGCCTTATGCAACCATTGTAAATTGATAAAAATTAAAAGTCAATACTCATCGCGAACAAAATATGTAATAGTATTAACATAAGTTTGCATAAAATGCGCAATGGATGCGAATTTTTTTAAAAAGTGATAATAAAATATTATTATTTACGTAAATACCTGATATAGGATAGCAAATTGTGATTGTTTTTTGTGAGGAGAAACTTTAATTTAAAAATGTTTAATCAAAATGTACTTGTTTATTAAATTTTAATGAATTTTACATTTTTGCAATAAAAAGTGTTGACAGTGATAAATCGTGGTGATAGACTGATAACAACTTAATAATACCTAAACAAACCGTTGAGGTGGAGATAACGCCGAAATATGCGCTTACAGAGAGTCCGGGTAGCTGGGAGCCGGATAGAGATGCAGTTCGACAAATGGACCACCGAGGGTGCGGTCAAATCGATAATAATCGAAAGTATTCCGCAACGTAGCATCTGCGTTATTGATGAGGAATGTGTTGGCATTCTGCGTAAGAGTATGGGAGTAATCCCATAAAACAAGGTGGTACCGCAGGTTTATACACCTGTCCTTGCATAAGGACAGGTGTTTTTTATTTAAACCGACGCTTATATTTTAGGCGGTTGCGCTACTCAAATTGCTAAATGCCAAGACGTATTTACGTAGTTTGAGTAACGTAACCGTCTATTTTTATTCAGCAGTGAGGAGGAAACAAATTGTTAAATTTAGCGTTAGAGGAAGTAAAAGAATATGAAAAAGACTTCAGCGCTGTGCCGGTATGCGCAGAAGTTTTCGCCGACATGATGACGCCAATCGGCTTCTTAAATTCTGTGAGGGAAAGCAGCAATAATTATTTTTTGCTGGAGAGCGTAGAGGGCGGTGAAAAATGGGGACGTTATTCTTTTATCGGCTATGACCCAATAGTAAGGATTGTTGCCAAAGATAATGCGATGGAAGTTAAAAATACAGCCGCTGTTAAATTTACCAGTGATAATCCGGTCGACTGTCTGCGTGAAGTACTTGCCGAATATAAAGTGCCGAAGTTAAAGAACCTTCCGCCTTTTACCGGGGGCTTCGTCGGCTACTTTGCTTATGAATTCTTCAAATACTGCGAACCGGATTTCAAGTTTTCCAGCCGGAAAAAGAGCGAGTTCCCTGATTTTGACTTGATGCTATTTGATAAGGTAATCGCCTTCGACCACTTGAAACAAAAAATATTCATCATTGTCAATGTGAAGACAGATCATGTGGAGGTCAACTATCATAAAGCCGAAAGGGAGATCGAGCAGATAAAGCAGATGCTGAAAAAAGCAGGGACTTATCCAGAATTCACCACTGCCAAGCTTGGCGAGATGGTACCGAACATGAATAAGGAAGACTATATGTCAATGGTAGAAAAGGGCAAGCAGTATATCAAAGCAGGCGACATTTTCCAGGTCGTGCTCAGCCAACAGTTTACCGCAGATTATGATCAGAGCCTCTTCAATGTCTACCGGATTTTGCGCACAACCAATCCTTCCCAATACATGGTTCTGATCAAGAATGATGATGTGGAAATTGCAGGCAGTTCACCGGAAACCTTAGTGAAAATAAATGGCAAAGAGATAACGACGATGCCGATTGCGGGAACACGACCAAGAGGTGCTACTGAAGCGGAAGACTTAAGATTGGAAGAAGAACTGCTTGCTGACGAAAAAGAAACTGCCGAACACAACATGCTGGTTGATTTAGGCAGGAACGATGTGGGGCGTGTCAGCAGGTTCGGGACAGTAAAGGTTCTGGACTACAAAAAAGTCAGTCGTTTCTCGCATGTCATGCATATCACGACGAGGGTGACCGGCGAGATGAAGGGTGATAAAGATAATCTTGATGCGCTTTGCTCCATCTTCCCGGCAGGCACATTGTCAGGTGCACCCAAAATCAGGGCCTGTGAAATTATAGATGAGCTGGAACCAACAGCGCGCGGACCTTATGGCGGCGGTATGGGCTACATTGATTTTTCTGGTAACCTTGATGTTTGCATAACCATCAGAACGATAGTCAAGCGAAAAAACAAAGTTTATGTACAAGCCGGTGCAGGGATCGTCGCTGACTCTGTACCGGAAAACGAATATCTGGAATGTATGAACAAAGCAGGAGCAGTATTCCAGGCTTTGCGAGAAACAACCAAGGCAAGATAAGGAGGGATTGGAAAATGATTTTAATTATAGACAATTACGATAGTTTCACCTTTAACCTTTATCAGTTTGTCGGCAGTATCAACGAGGATGTCTTAGTAAAGCGCAATGACAAGATAACGGTAGAAGAAATTGCGAAGCTTAATCCTTCCCACATTATCCTTTCTCCCGGACCTGGTTATCCGAAAGACGCGGGGATTTGTGAAGAAGTGCTGCAAAATTTAAAAGGAAGATTCCCCATCATGGGAGTTTGCTTAGGACATCAGGCCATTGGCGAAGTTTTCGGCGGCACAGTCGCGCCCGCACCGCAGCTCGTACATGGTAAACAGAGCAAAATCATGATAAAAGGCAAATGCAAATTATTTGAAGGACTGCAGGAAAGTTTTCCGGCAGCAAGATACCATTCGCTGGTCGTAGAAAAAGCAGGATTACCGGAAGAACTTATCGTCACTGCAGAAACTGAAGATGGTGAGATCATGGCAGTCAAACACAGGGATCACGAAGTCTACGGAGTGCAGTTTCATCCGGAATCCATCATGACACCGGATGGTATGCAAATAATTAAAAATTTCTTAGAGATAGGAGTTGAACAATAATGATTGCACAAGCTATCAATAAATTATCAGCAGGCAATGATCTTACATTGGAAGAAACAACCGACGCAATGCGCCAGATTATGAATGGTGAAGCAACAAATGCACAAATAGCGGCTTTTCTGACAGCAATGCATATTAAGGGTGAAACGATAGACGAAATAACGGCGTGTGCCATGGTCTTGAGAGAGAAGTGCACGAAAATCGTGCCGGATAAAGAAGCACTTGATATAGTTGGCACTGGCGGCGACAAGTCCAATACCTTCAATATTTCCACTACCAGCTCTGTTGTCATAGCGGCCGGCGGCGTGCCTATTGCTAAACATGGTAACCGTTCTATGTCGAGTAAATGCGGTGCGGCTGATGTGCTGGAGGCCTTGGGTGTCAATATCAGCGTGGAACCGGAAAAGAGCCAGGAAGTATTGGAAAAAGCAGGCATCTGCTTCCTGTTTGCCCAAAAGTATCACGCTTCCATGCGTTTTGCCGGACCGGTCCGTAAAGAAATTGGTATACCAACTGTTTTTAATTATATCGGACCTTTGTCCAATCCCGCTTTGGCCAAGATGCAGCTGATGGGTGTTTATGATGCCAAGTTGGTTGAACCGCTGGCAAAAGTATTGGTCAATCTCGGACTAAGACGTGGTATGGTAGTATATGGTAATGGCATTGATGAAGCAACCCTGACAGGTCCTACTACTATTTGCGAATTCAATGATGGTAAAACCAAAACATACACCATTACGCCGGAAGAAGTTGGACTTAACCGTTGCGAATTAAAGGATCTGGTTGGCGGCGTTGCTGAAGAGAACGCAGAAATAACCAGAAACATTTTAAGCGGCAAGGAACGTGGACCAAAGAGAGACGCTGTACTTTTGAATGCAGGTTTATCACTCTATATCGGCGGCAAGGCGGCAGCAATTACCGAAGGGATTCAGATGGCGGCGCAACTGATTGACAGCGGCAAAGCGAAAGCTAAGCTAGATGAATTCGTTGCCCTTACCAACCAATAAGCGAGGAAAGATTATGATACTGGATAAGCTGGCTGCTGAAGCGCGTAAGCGTGTGGCCATTCTCAAAAATCAAAAATCGTTGGACATAATTAAAAGTGAAGCGCAAGCTTTGCCCAAAGGCAATTTTGTTTTTGAAAAAGCTTTGCGTCAGAAGGATATATCATTTATCACTGAGATTAAAAAGGCATCGCCTTCCAAGGGTTTGATTGCCAAAGACTTTGATTACATAAGGATTGCCAAAGAATATGAAGCAGCTGGAGCGGCTGCAATCTCGGTGCTTACAGAGCCTACAGCCTTTTTGGGCTGTGACCAATATTTGAAAGACGTTCGCAAGGTAGTCGGCATACCTATCTTGCGCAAAGATTTTACCGTCGATGAATATCAGATTTACGAAGCCAAGACTATTGGCGCTGATGCTCTTCTTCTGATTTGTGCTTTGCTTGATACAGAAACCATTAGAAAATATTTGGCAATTTGCGACGAACTGGGGCTGTCTGCTTTGGTAGAAGCGCATGATGCCGAGGAAGTAAAAAGTGCTTTGCAGGCCGGTGCAAGAGTAATCGGCGTTAATAACCGCAACCTTAAAGATTTTACGGTTGACTTGCAGAACAGCGTTAATTTGCGCACACTGGTGCCGGAAAATATCATTTTTGTTTCAGAAAGCGGGATTAAAACACAAAGTGATGTAGCCGTCTTGCGTAAAAATGGCACCGATGCGGTATTGATTGGGGAAACTTTGATGCGCAGCAATGATATTTCCGGGGAAATAAGCAAATTGCGCGGCGAGGTTTAAAACTATGACAAAGATTAAGATATGTGG
>CAYLRW010000058.1:0-10060 GCA_964386405.1 uncultured Acidaminococcales bacterium
TGATATCTATGAATAAAAGTATTTTTAGTAAAACAGCTTCAGTTTTGTTTGGCATTCTTTTGGGGGTAATGCTTGTTGTAGGTGGTTGTTCTTTAGCAAAAAACGATCAGTTGGCCAAAAATGGTATTGGTCAGCAGATACCTAATAAAGCAATAGCCGCAGAACCAAGCGACGCAAGAAATACCCCTATTGTGAAGGCTGCAAAAAAAGTAGGCCCGGCTGTTGTCGGCATTACCAACAAAGCCTTGGTAAGAGACATTTTCAACAGAGTCCAGCTTACTGAACTAGGCACAGGTTCTGGTGTTATTTATGATAAGAAAGGACTAATTGTTACTAACAATCATGTGGTAGAAGGTGCGCAGGAAATCGTTGTTAGTTTGGCTGACGGTCGTTCTGTACCAGGACAGGTTCTTGGAACAGATGCTGCGACAGATTTGGCGGTTGTAAAAATTGAGGCTGACGATCTTACTGTAGCAACTTTCGGTGATTCAGACCAAATTATGGTTGGCGAGCCGGCAATTGCTATTGGCAATCCACTGGGACTTGAATTCCGCGGTAGTGTTACTGCAGGTGTGATCAGCGCTTTGAACCGCTCTATTGATCTTGGCGAACGTAAATTTAAACTGATTCAGACTGATGCTGCTATTAACCCTGGTAATTCGGGCGGTGCGTTGGTTAACGCTGACGGCGAAGTTATCGGTATCAATAGTGCCAAAATTGCAGTATCCGGTGTCGAAGGCATCGGGTTTGCGATTCCAATTAATGCAGCAAAACCTATTATTGCCGATTTGGAAAAACAAGGCCGTGTTTCAAGGCCATACTTGGGCGTAAGCCTGGTTGATAAAGATATTGCTGAGCGTTATGGCATTGATGTAGATCTGCAGGGCGGCATCTATATTATTAAAGTTGCCGGCGGCGGACCAGCTTGGAAGGCAGGCCTCCGAACTAATGATATTATTACTAAATTTGATGGCGAGAAAATTAGCAGTGTCAGTGATCTGAGAGACAAGATTGCGGCCAAGGGAATTGGTGCGACAGTTAATTTGACGGTTATGCGCAGCGGTAATGAAATGAATGTAGATGTCAAATTGGAAGAAATGCCGGCACAAGGATAAAAGATGAAAATTACGCTAGCCTGTGTGGGCAAAATCAAAGAAAAGTATCTGACGGCCGGTATTGAAGAATTTACCAAGCGGCTTACACCTTTCTGCAAGTTGGAGACAATTGCCATCAGTGAAGAAAGAATGCCCGAAGATCCTTCGCCAGCCGAAAAGGAGCAAGTGCTTGGGCGGGAAACAGAGAGGCTGCTGGCAGTCATACCGCAGAACTCTTATGTAATTGTTCTTGATGTCAAAGGCGCGTTGATCAGCTCAGAAGAGTTGGCGGCCAAATTCGACAAGCTGGCACTTGAAGGTAACAGTAACATAACCTTCGTTATCGGCGGCGCCTTCGGCTATACCGATGCTCTCCGTAAACGGGCTGATGAAACAATTTCCTTCTCACGTATGACTTTCACCCATCAGATGATCCGTCTGCTTTTGATTGAGCAGATATACAGGGCTTTCAAAATCAGCCGCGGTGAGAAGTACCATTGGTAAATTATATAAAAATAGCTTCTGTCATGATTTTATTTTGAGTGACAGAAGCTATTTTTATGGAAATTTTTATTATAATTTTATTTTGAACAAAAGCTAATTACTCGCTGACTTTGCTGGTTTTATGTAAGTGCAGGCAATGTTGGCGGCAAATTATTACTAAAGCCAAAGCTATCGGAAATAACGCAAACCAACCGGAAAACAAAAAAATTAACGAGGACAAAAAGGCAGCAATGATTGCTAAAAGCTTATGCCATTTTTCTTGGAAAATCTTTGCGGACGCACACATGCCAAGAATGTAAACGGCTAGGAAGTTGACTGAGGGTATGCTGATTAATGGTTTTAGATCCAGAGAAAAAAAGTAGCTTATGAAGAGAATCAATGGGTAGATTGGTACAAAGGTCAAAAGTGCTTTGTGGGGGGTTAGAAATTGCGGATGCAGACTGGCTAAGCAAGTTGGCAGGTTACCATCACGCGCCTGAGCATATACAAGACGCGAAAAGCCAGCTATGAAGGTGTGTACAGGACAATAACAGGCTACGAAACCCAGAAGGGCGATGAGATAACCGGCATTTTCTCCCCAACGATAGGAGACAAGCGTAATCATAGAAGTCAATGGTGATGCGGTTTGATAAACATTAGTACCAACTATTGCAAAGACTACTGCTAAATATATAAAGTTAATAACAATAACTGACACGGCTAGACTAAGCGGCAAATCTCTGCCAGGATTTTTAAATTCTTCTGCAAGATTACCAATCATTTCCCAACCCATGAAAGCGAAAAATATCATGACCATATTTTCAGCTACCGGTAACCAGCCGTGAGGCAAGAGCGGCTCAAATGCTGAAAGTTTGATGTTAGGCAGGGCTGAGAAGACAGCAAAGAGCAAAATAAAGAGTATGGAAGCAACGACAGCGACTTGCGTTTTGCTTGATAATTCAATGCCGCGATAGTTTAGTGCGAGTGCGGTAAAAATCA
Source organism: uncultured Acidaminococcales bacterium (assembly GCA_964386405.1). GTDB lineage: Bacteria > Bacillota > Negativicutes > Acidaminococcales > Acidaminococcaceae > RZYP01. The sequence continues at coordinate 2,577 of CAYLRW010000058.1, forward strand.
ATAAGCAAGCCGCTATATGGACTGTAGACTGTGACCATTCAAATATATTGCCAAGATAGTTTGCACCAATTAGTGCAGTGACAGGCATGCCGAAAGGCATAGCGGTCAGCATCAAAAGGCCGGTAATCTGACTGGCTGTAGCTCCGAAAGCCTGACGCACATATGTTGCTAGTCCGCCGGAATCTGGAAAGCGTGAAGACATCAAACCAATAACGATAATCATAGGCAGAGAAAGGATACCCATTAAAGCCCAACTTATAAGAGAAGCTGGACCAGCCATGTCAGCTGTTATTGCAGGCAGGACAAGAATGCCTGATCCAAGAACGGCACCTATGGTCATTGCGGCCCCTTGTATCCAATTTATACTTTTCTTTAATGCAATTTTTGATGCCATCTTGTAATCTCCTTTGGGAAAGCTATTGCTTTAGATTTGTTTTTAGCTTATCATGTAATTGTAATTTTGATAAGTCGATTGTTTAGTATGTAATAATCGATTTATCCGATGGAAGTGAGTATATGATAAGAAATTTGGAAACTTTTATTACGGTTGCACAACTTTTGAATTTTGGAGAAGCAGCCAGATCGCTTAATTATTCCCAGTCCACAGTATCAGAACAGATTCGTTCTTTGGAAGAAGAACTTCAAACACGCCTTTTTGAACGTATAGGACGTAAGGTGTTTTTGACTAAGCAAGGGGAAACACTACTTCCTTATGCTAAACGTTTGCTTAAAGATGCAGAAAATCTTAAAGTATTATTTAAAAGTGAGGATGGTATTGCTGGCACCATTATGATTGGTGCAGCTGAAAGTATTTGTACGTATTGGCTGCCGCCATTATTGAAAGAATACAGAAGACTTTATCCTAATGTACAGATAAATATCAGGGTCGGCTGTTGTGTGGATTTTCCCCAATGGCTTCAAAACGATCTTATTGATATAGCTTTTAGCCTTAGAAATGACTACAGAGAACCACAACTCCAGGAACAGGTTTTATTTGAGGGGCAGACGGTGTTTATCGCTGCACCGGATCATGAGTTGGCTCTTATGGACAAATTTGAACTTGCAAATCTGGCTGAACAAACTATTCTTATGCCTGAAGGATATTCCGGTTATCCGATGGATTTAAAGAAGTTATTGGAAAAGGAGCAAATAAAGATTAGCAATATCTTGGAATTTGGCAGTATTGAAACTATTAAACAATGTGTAAAAAGTGGTCTTGGTGTTTCACTTTTGCCTGAAATTGCAGTGGAAGAAGAAATAAATAGAGGCGAACTAGTAAAACTTAATTGGCTGAATCCTTGTATTCCTATTAAAGGGCTCGTAGTGTATCATCGAGAAAAATGGTTGTCTCCGCAATTGGTAGCCTTAAATAATCTCATATTAACGAAGCTAAAATGATATGCTAAACTTAGTGGGTATATTCTCCGCAATTCGTTTAATTAAAATGCATATATTTGCCAAAAGAGAGTAGGTCCTGATTTCAGGACCTACTCTCTTTTGGCATTATTAGATACTTCGATATTTTTTTATGATAGCACCAAGAATGGCGATGCCTTTGGCTAAATCTTCCTTATTGGCATAGGCGTAGGATAAGCGGATATTTTTGTTTTCTTTGTAATCGTAAACGCTGCCGGGATTCAGCAGGATATTTTTGCTGAGTGCTTCCTGAAAAAGCTTATCACTGGAAATTTTACTGTTGACGCGTAACCAGATATAAAGGCCGCCTGTTGGTATATCCCAGGCAGCAATGTCGCTGAAGTTTTTATCTAATGCTTCCAGTGCTATGTCACGGCGTTCTTTTAGCTGGAGGCGGAGTTTGCTTAAGTATTCATCATAGGCTCCGCTGTTAAATATTTCTGTCAGCGCCCATTGTGATAGGGAGCTTGCGCCGTAGTCCATCTGCATCTTCACATCAGCCAGCCTGTTAACAACTGATTCCGGTCCCACGAGCCAGCCGACACGAAAGCCTGGCGCAAGCGTTTTCGAAATGGTGCCGGTGTAGAGCACCACGCCGCTGTCATCCAAGGCTTTAATTGGCAACGGTGGTGTGTTTCCGTCGAAATGCAGTTCTCCGTAAGCATCATCCTCCAAAATGGGCAGTCGATGCTTGCTGCAGAAATCAAATACTTCTTTTCTTCTTTCCGCAGTCATAACTAAAGTGGTGGGGTTTTGGTAAGTTGGTATGGTATAGAGGAGAGAGCCATTAGGAACTTTGCCGATCTTCCAGGGCACGAGGCCGTTTTTGTCCATCGCAATACCGGTAAAACTGATACCGGCAGATTGAAAGACCTGCAGCGACTTCAAATAAGTAGGGGTTTCCGTATAAACCTGCGCACCCGGTTTTAGCATGCCGACAGAAATTAGCTGCAAAGCTTGCAAAGAACCGGAAGTAATCAGAATGTTGGAAGGTTTTACGTTGATGCCACGGGAAGCCAGTCTTTGCACAAGGCTTTCTCGCAGTTCGGCTAAGCCTCTGGCTTCCAAATAGTTTAACGAAGATATTTTAGCAGGCAAGGCCTTGAAGACAGCTGCCAGCATGTCTTGAGGAAAGAGTTGTGGTGATAATTCGCCCGTGCCCAGACGAATGAAATTTTTGTCAAATTCCAATTTGTTGATTAACTGAATGGTAGGCAGATTGGGTTTGAAAGGGCCGGAGGCAATATATTTATTCCAGTCTGGCGGCGCCGACATCAACAGCGACCAGGTGTTGCAGGCAATTCTGGTGCCACCGCCGTAATCGGCATCAATGATACCATAGGATTTCAAAGTTTCCATGGCATTAAAGATCGTACTTCTGTTGACACCGAAAATTTTCGCCATTTCTCGCTGTGGCGGTAATTTGCTGCCAACCGTCCAGTCACCGCTAGCAACTTTGCCACTGATGTAATCAACAATCTGTTTGTGCATTGCTTTGGAAGATTGCGGGTCTGGCTGCCAGGTAATGCTAACCGATTTATCGGTACTGTTGTTTACTTGTTTTTCCATAATCTAACCACCTCATTGTAAGATAACAATACATTTGGTTGGCTAAAAAGTCAATGCTTGGTTGGTTACAACAATGAAAACGTAGATTATAATTGATTTACTAAATGAATTTGGTTGGTATAAAGGAGAAAGAGTATGTTGTTTTTTTGGCAAGGTTTAACGATAGGATTGGTTTCTGTCGCACCGATAGGACTGCAAAATTTATTTGTAATTAATACAGCGCTTACACAGCCGAGATTGAAGGTTTATCTTACAGCTTTGATCGTCATTCTGTTTGATATAAGTCTTGCCGTTGCTTGTTTCTTCGGTATGGGCGCACTCATCGAAAGTTCAAAGACAGCTGAACTGGCCATTCTGTTTATTGGCAGTTTGCTTGTAATCTGGATAGGGGTTGGACTCTTGCGGGCAAAAGGAAGTATGGATCTTGCTGAAAGCGTTGATGTGCCATTATCAAAAGTCATAGCAACTGCCTGCCTTGTAACTTGGTTTAATCCGCAGGCCCTCATAGATGGAGCATTAATGCTCGGCGCTTTCAAGGCGTCATTACCGCCGGGACAGGATATGTCATTTATCCTTGGGGTATCAGCTGCTTCCGTACTTTGGTTTTTGACGATATCTACCTTCATTCTGCTATTCAGCACTAAAATTACCAATGCAACTCTGCGTAAAATAAATGTTATTTGCGGCACGGTAGTTATTTTTTATGGTGCCAAATTAGGCTATCATTTTCTGAAGCTGCTTGGAGAATAGGAATAATTATTATTGTATAGGCAAATGAACTAAGCGTTGCGTTTTATTGAGAGACCGTCTTGGTTTCGTCCAGAATACTTCTGATGATTTCCATTCCTTTGGCTAGTTGATGATGATTGTCCGGTGCGGCAATCGCAATTCTGACGGCGTTAACGTGTTTAGTATTGCCAACCGCAAAACGTTCTGCACCGTAGACCCGGACACCATGTTGATAAGCTTTGGCAGCAAACTCTTCGCCTGTCATATTTTGGGGTAAAATAAGCCAGCGCATAATACCTTCTGGACGGCCAAGAAGCTTATAAGAACTTAAATAGAGGTCTGCAATAGCATTGCGCTGCCTGTTTTCCGAACGGTGCAGCGCAATTATTTTATCCAGTTCCCCTGAATTGATCATCCGGCATACAAGTTCGGCCATCAGAGGAGGCACGGAAATATTCAGATTGTATAATGCTTCCGATATTTTTTGTTTATATGTTTCCGGAACAGCAAGAAATGCTAATCTCAAACCGGGAGAAACTACTTTGGACAGACTGGAAATATAGATAACCTGTTCGGGCGCATAACATGCTATAGGAGCAAGTGGCTTTTCTAAAAGGAGGCTATGAATGGCATCTTCGATAATAATAAGTTTTTTCTTTTGGGCTAGCTGTGCAATCGTTCTTCTGCTGGTTTCTGAGAGGGTGTGTGTCGTGGGATTGTGCATATCAGATATGATATACAGACCTTTTATATTTTCATTCTTGCAGGCATATAGTATGCCCTCAGGTGACATCTCACCATTCTTTTGCTGAATGGGAATTAAGCGGATGCCAAGCATATTGGCCGCTGTTTTGATCCCTGGATAAGTAAATTCGTCGGTGCCGATTCGATCACCGGATTGAAAAAGACCTGCCAAAGTGGCGGTTATTGCATTTTGCGCCCCATTTGCTAGCAATAGTTGTTGTGGTTGGACGTTATAGCCAGCTTTTTCCATTAGTTTGGCAGCCGACTTTTTTTGCCAGGCAGTACCATTTGATTGACCGTACTGGAAGAGCTCACTAAAATCAGGTTCTATAGTCATTTTTTTAAGATATTTTACAATGATTTCGTTAACGTTTTTTGTTGGAAATACTGGTCCCATTTCAATTATTCCTAAGGAATCATCTTCAGGGAGCAAAAAAGGATTAGCGGCAGCATCGGAAGCAATGAAAGTCCCATTCCCGACTGTTGAGCAAATAATTCCTTTCTGCTCGCATAGCTTGAAAGCACGTGAAATTGTGCTTACATTAATATCCAGAAAATCAGCTAGTTCACGCTGAGGCGGTAATTTGGTACCAGGTGTCAAGAAACCGGTCCGGACATCTTCTTCTAATTTTTCGGCTATTATCTTGTATAGAGGTCCGGTTGCCTGGCTAAAATCTGGTTTCCAACTCATTGGATAATTATCGAAAGAATTGACGGGCATTATAATTCCTCCATTCCAAAATTGTTTTGCATACAATTATACTATTGTGTGCAAAAAATCACAATGGTACAATGATACTCAATTTAATGCAATAAAAAGCGGGGGTAATAGTATGACCTATGAACAACTAAGCAGCCAAACGCATATCAGTCAACATGAATTTTATCAGGGAGTAATTGCTACGGGACCAATTTTGCTTGGCATAATTCCCTTTGGGATAACTTGTGGCATTATGGGTTTAACTGCGGGTCTCACACAGCTGGAAACCGTTCTCATGTCTTTGCTGGTTTTTGCCGGTGCCAGCCAGTTTGTAGTAATAACTATGCTCGCAGCTGGTGTGACAAATTGGATAGTTCTTGCAATGACGACGTTACTTGTTAATCTGCGACATCTTTTAATGGGAGCGTCACTTGCCCAATATATGCTAAAACAAACTTTGCCAAAGCAGATAGTTCTTTCTTTCTTGCTGACCGACGAAGCCTATGCCGTAACCACGAGCCGCATTTATCAAAAAGGTTATAGTTCCGCATATCATTTGGGCGTTAGTATCACTCTCTACCTTTCCTGGGTGTTATCGACGCTGATTGGAGCTCTTGCCGGGAGTTATATTCCAGATCCTTTGTCGTGGGGGCTGGATTTTGCAATGCCGGCAACCTTTTTAGTTTTACTTTTCCCACGTCTCAAATGCCGGATAAGTATTATTGTGTTTGCGGTGTCAGCGTTGTTAGCTATTATCGGCTCGCTGTGGCTGCCTGGTAAGTGGTATATGATTATGGCTTGTGTCGGTGCTACGCTGATGGGTGGATTATTGGAAAGAGTGGTGCAAAATGAGAAATGAAATTTTAGTTGTGATTTTGGCGATGGCTGCAGTAACTTTTGCCACACGTTTTGGCTGTATTGCTTTATTCCGTCAAACAGAAATGCCGGATTGGCTCGAACGGTGGCTCAAACATATTCCTACGGCTATTTTAACAGCCTTGATTGTGCCGGCACTTCTTTTACCCAAAGGCCAATTAGATATCACTTTGCACAATCATTATTTATTAGCAGGCATATTGGCGGCAGTTGTCGCCTATAAGAGCCGCAATATCGTTTATACAATTGTTCTTGGCATGGGAACGATGATTGTTTTACGTTTATTGGATCAGTGATGAATCTTTACAAGAAAAAAGCTTTCCCTGCCATATCTGACAGGGAAAGCTTTTTTCATTTATCGACTAACTTTCTTTTGGCAAGGAAACATTTGTTGTGGTAAGCGGCGTCTCAAAATAAACGCTGGTACTCGGGAAGGCAGTAGAAATGCCGTATTCGCTTAGGATATTCAGCAATGCAAAATTGATTTCCTCTTTTAATCTGAGGAACTCCAGATAATTGGTGGTTTTGGTATAGCAGATTACAAAGATATTCAAACTGCTGGCACCAAAAGAATCAAAGGTGACGGTCATGTCTTCGTTATAAAGGCCTTCGTGATCAGTCAGAAAGTTACGAATGCTGTGCACGCATTTCTGCATTTGCTCAGGCGTAGTCGCATATGCGACGCCTAGGTTGAATTCAATACGTCGTTTGGCGCGTTTTGTGTAGTTGGTAATCGGCGTATTGGAAAGCAGTGAATTCGGAACGTAGACCAACGCTTGAGGGAAAGTTCTGACGCTGGTACTGCGCAAAGAAATTTTTTCTACCGTGCCTTCAACGCCATTGGCAGAAATCCAATCACCAACCATAAACGGTTTATCCATAATGATGAGGATGCTGCCGAAAACATTGGCCAAAGCATCTTTGGCAGCAAGGGAAATGGCTAAGCCGCCTAAAGACAGACCGGCAATAAACCCGTTAATGTCGTAACCCCATTCACTGACAATCATGGCTAAAGCGATAGCTGCGATAAAGAATCTTAAAAAAGTTGAGACAATGTTTACGAGTGACTCTTCAAGCTTAATACCGAGAAAACTAAGCAGGGTAACAAGCAGATTATGCGTGGTGGTAGCCAGATTGAACATTGTCCAGAAAACAGTTATCAGGATGGAAGAACGTACAATCTGCTGGATAACAGCATAATAGGCAATATAGGAAAGCGGTGAAGCCAGAAGGGCAAAATAAAGCCCCAATATTAAAATAAGAAATTGCAGAGGATGATTAGCGGCATCGACGATATCTTCATTTGTGTTAAAAGGCAGCTTGCTGGCAAAAATTCTGAGAAACTTGAAAATAACCGAGCGAAAAATGATTCTGAGCAAAAGAAAGCCCAAAAAAATTGCCAGAGAAGGCAGCCAAGGTTCAATAAAGTTCATATATTACCTCCTGTAAT
>CAYLRW010000059.1:0-9477 GCA_964386405.1 uncultured Acidaminococcales bacterium
CTGGTAATTTCAACAAATATCCCCCATTTCAGGATAACTTTTTTAAGGAAATCCCTTAAGGGATTTCCTTAAAAAGCATTAAAATCTAATTTCTATTTGTCCAACAATTCAACCGCATCTTTAACAGTACGGATTTTTTCTGCAACTTCGTCAGGAATCTCAACGTTAAACTCTTCTTCAAACGCCATGATCAATTCAACGATATCCAAAGAATCTGCACCTAAATCATCAATAAAAGTTGATTCCATCTTAACTTCGTCAGCATCAACACTCAATTGTTCAACAGTAATATCTCTTACTTTTTCGAAAGTAGTCATTCAATTCACCTCCTTCCAAAGGAAAAGCATCATAATTTTAAATTACATTACCATACCACCATCAACATTCAATGTTTGGCCGGTTATATAAGCAGCATCATCAGAAACAAGGAATAATACTGCTTTGGCAACATCAACAGCCTGTCCAGCACGTTTAAGCGGAATGCCAGCGGACATCTCTTCAATTACTTTATCTGGTAAAACGCTGGTCATATCAGTTGCAATAAGACCTGGAGCAACAGCATTTACTGTAATTCCTCTGGAAGCAACCTCTTTTGCCACTGACTTGGTAAAACCAATGCAACCAGCTTTAGCAGCTGCATAATTGGCTTGTCCGGCATTTCCCATAATTCCAACGACTGAAGCAATATTGACAATTTTACCTGCCCTTTGCTTCATCATGTATTTTAAGGCTGCTTTCGTGCAATTGAATACGCCTTTAAGGTTAGTATTCAAAACAGCATCCCAATCTTCTTCTTTCATGCGCATCAGAAGTCCATCACGGGTAATACCCGCATTATTTACAAGAATATCACAACGCCCAAATTCAGCAACCACAGCATCAAGCATTGAAGCTGCTACTTCAGTCTGAGAAACATCACCTTGTAATATTAAAGCTCTGCGGCCCATTTTACGAATCTCTGCTGCAACTTCTTCTGCGGCGGCTGCATTGCCTGCGTAATTAACTGCAACGTCAGCGCCAGCTTCGGCCAGTGTCAACGCAATGGCGCGGCCAATTCCACGAGAAGCCCCAGTAACAAAAGCTACCTTGCCTTCTATCTGCATTTTAGCGAACCTCCTTGAAATAAGCAAGCGTTTTTTCTAAACTTGCATTATCCTCAACATTAAGAGACGTTAACTCTTTGGCAATCTTTTTATTAAATCCTGATAACACTTTGCCAGGTCCAACCTCGACGAAACAATTAACACCGTTGTTAATCATGTAGTTTACCGAGTTTTCCCACAATACCGGGCTTGCAGCCTGTTTTACGAGCAAACTTTCAATATCGGCCGCTTTAGTAACTTCTTCTGCGGTAACATTTGCAACTACAGGTATCTTAGCGTCGTTAAAAGAAATAGTCTTAAATTCTTCAGCCAAACGGGCAGCAGCTGGAGACATCAAGCTGCTATGAAAAGGAGCACTTACCGGCAAAAGGACTGCGCGTTTAGCACCAGCAGCCTTTAATTCTTCAACTGCTTTATCTACAGCAGCGGCAGCACCGGCGATAACAACCTGACCAGGGCAATTAAAGTTTACGGCTTGTACTTCTTTGCCAGTTTCCGCTTCAACCTTTTTGCAAATAGCTACTATATCATTACTGTCATTCATACCCATTACAGCTGCCATGCTTCCTTCGCCAACAGGAACTGCTTCTTGCATGAATTGACCGCGTTTACGCACAATTCTCACTGCATCTGAAAAACTCAATGCTCCGGCAATAACCAATGCTGAATATTCACCCAGACTATGTCCTGCAGCAACATCAGGCACAATGCCATGTTCCTTCAAAACTTCAGCTGCGGCAACACTAGCTGTTAGTATTGCAGGTTGTGTGTTAAATGTCAATCTTAACTGATCCTCAGGTCCAGCAAAACACATATCGGTTATCGAAAAACCAAGTGCTTCATCTGCTGATTTAAATATATCGCGGACAACTGCATAATTGTCATAAAACTCTTTCATCATTCCAACTGTTTGAGACCCTTGTCCCGGAAATATAAAGGCTGTTTTACCCATTGTTAAATCCTCCCTTTTTTCCTTCATTTACTCCATTTTAAAGCAATTGAAGCCCAAGTCAGACCAGCGCCAAAACCTGCGAGAACGACGGTCTTGCCCGGTTTGAGCAGCCCTTGTTCCCTGGCTTCACAAATTGCAATAGGAATCGAAGCAGCTGAAGTATTACCATACTTGTCAACATTAACAAAAACTTTGTCCATTGACATGCCCAAACGTTTGGCAGCCGAATTAATTATGCGTATGTTTGCTTGATGTGGAATCAAAAGGTCAACATCTTCTGTGTTTAATCCTGCTTTTTTCATGGCTTTTTCTGCAGTACGGCCCATTATTTTTACAGCGAATTTGAAAACTTCACTGCCATCCATATGAATGAAATGTTCGCCGGCATCAACAGTTTCATGAGAAGCAGGTTTGCGAGAGCCTCCTGCAGGCTGTGATAAAAATGGTCCGCCAGCGCCGTCAGCACCCATATCAATGCTTAGAATACCATAACCGGCTTCGACTTGACCGACAACCGCTGCACCGGCACCATCACCAAACAATACGCAAGTATTGCGATCCTGCCAATTCATAATGCGGGAAAGCGTTTCAGCACCAACAACCAAAACATGCTTGTAAAGACCGCTTACTATCATCGTGTTTGCTACGGCTAAAGCGTAGACAAAACCTGAGCACCCTGCTGATAAATCAAAAGCTGCAGCATTTTTTGCACCAATTTTATCTTGTAACAAACAAGCAGTAGATGGGAATTTAGTATCCGGGGATTCGGTAGCAACAATAACACATTCGATATCCTCACCATTGATTCCAGCATCCTTTAAAGCTCGCTCAGCTGCAATAAATGCCAAATCAGAGGTTGCTTGTTCCGGTGCGGCTATGTGGCGTGACTTGATGCCTGTTCTTTCAACGATCCAGTCATTATTAGTGTCAACCATTTTTTCCAAATCATAATTAGTCAAAACCTTATCCGGAAGATAATGACCCATCCCTAAAATACCTGCATATATCTTTTCCATGTTATTCATTCCCTTTTCGTTTATTTATGATACTGTCTCCGATATGTTTTACAACATCTTTCTCAGCAAAATCAATCGCTACACCAACAGCATTTTTGATGGCTTTAGCTTTTGAACTTCCGTGACAAATGATAAAAGGCGCTTTTACACCAAGCAATAAGGCACCGCCATACTCTGCCGGATCAATCGTCTTTTTCATCTTACGTAATGCCGGTTTAATCAGCATAGCACCAAATTTCGCAACAATACCACTTTCCATAATAGTGCGTTTCATTATGGTCATTATCGCAGTTGCCAAACCCTCCGCAACTTTTAATACGACGTTTCCTACAAAACCATCACACACTACAACATCAACCGTGCCCTTGTTTATGTCACGGCCTTCGACGTTGCCGATAAAATTAATATGTTCTTCTGATTTAAGCAATGGATAGGTAGCAAGTGCCTGCTCATTACCTTTTGTTTCTTCTTCACCGATATTCAATAAACCAACCCGAGGATTCTTTATCTTAAGAATTAACTCTGCATAAATAGAACCCATGATTGCATTTTGGACAAGGTGTTGCGGTTTCGCATCAACCTTAGCACCAGAATCTAAAACAACGGTCGTGCCTGTTATGCTGGGGATAGGGGTCGCTATAGCAGGTCGTTCAATTCCCTTGATACGTCCCAATCCGAAAAGAGCTGCTGCAACGGCTGCGCCTGTACTGCCAGCCGAAACAAGAGCGTCACAAACTCGCGTATGCAGTAATCTGGTAGCGACCACTATAGAAGCATCGGGCTTCGCTTTCACGCTGAGACTTGGATGATCACTCATCTCTATAACTTCGCTGGCATGTTCTATTTTAATTCTTTCATTTTTATCTTCTTTATACTTTTTCAAGACAGTTTCAATTTGTGTTCTGTCTCCAACAAGGTAAACATCGCAATCATATTGTTTTACTGCTTGAATTGCACCCAAAATAATTTCTTCCGGACCGTAGTCAGTCCCCATAACATCAACAGCTATCTTCACGCTAAACAATCCTTTCATTAGGCAGAGAAACAACAATGAATTTTGCTCTGAATACTTCTTGGCTATTATTACGAATCTTTACCCAAATAAAGTATTTTTTGTCTTCCTTGCGTATTACTTCTGCTTTAGCAATCAGATTTGCTCCGGCATAGATAGGCACCTTGTATTTAACATTGCCAACACCAGTTAAGGCCCCAGGGGCATCTACAACCGCTAAAGCCAAAGTATTAGCCTGTGCAAACATAAAATGTCCACGAGCAATACCGGTTTTCGCCATAACCATATCAGGCGTAACGTTCATCATGGAAATCCCGCTTTTGCCTAATTCAAGGTCAAGGAGTTCACCTACTATATCCTTGCTTGATATTGCCTGCAGCTTATTCTGTGCATTCTCAGCCATTTGCCTTGTTCGTTCCCTTAATTCGGGAATACCCTTACCAAGACGATCCAATCTAATAGTCTGGATGCTTACTTTCAGGGTCTGCGCAAGTTGTTCATCAGTTAGAAAAGGATTCTTTTCCAATTCCTTTAACAAACGCTGCTGCCTTATTTGTTTTTTTGAAATATTCATAACATCACCTGATTTTAGCACCAAGTCTTAATATCTGTTCGTATTATATAAAAAAATAAAATAAAAATCAATATGACTGTGTGACAAAATTGTAAAAAGTTGAATAAAATAATAAAACCGAGGTGCAAGCACCTCGGTTTTATTATTTTTCTTCCATCGCAACGACTTGTTTACCGTTATAATAACCACATTCCGGGCAAACTCGATGCGGCATTTTCTTTTCATGACATTGCGGGCACTCAACTAAACCAGGAACTGTAAGTTTCCAGTTAGCGCGACGGGAATCGCGACGAGCTTTAGACATTTTACGCTTTGGTACTGCCATTATTGATACACCTCCTCAAGCGAATTACAAAATTTACTTTTTAAACAACTGTTTCAATGCCGCTAATCTCGGATCGACCGTGTCAGTATCACACTCACAAGATTCAACATTTCTGTCGACTCCACAAACAGGACACAAACCCCGGCATTCTTCTTTGCATAGAACCTGCAAAGGTTCAGCAACAAGCAATCCCTCGCGAACTGCCTCTGTGATATCAACCACGTCGAATTCATAGGAGAATGCGTCATCATCAATATTTTCGGCATCTACAGGGAAGAACTTCTCCAGAATTTCCATTTCAGCGTCAGCCACAAATGTTTTCAAACAACGAGCACATTCGCGTTCAACCTTGGTGCGTAAAATAGCTTTTAAAAGCAGTACGTCACCAGCGTTGGAGATTTCACCATCCACAAAGATAGGACCTCTAACAGCCAGGTCTTCTTCTGATAGGTTTAACTCCTTGGCATCTACTTTAAAATGAAAATCTGTTTTCCCAACCAGTCTTTTTTTGATCTCGGCTACGTTTAACTTAATCATAATCCACCAATCGTTACAATTATATAGGCAAGGTATTTCTTTGTCAAGAAAAACCATAAGGCAACCTACAATTTGATAATCCTTTTACATATATTAAATGTGTCTCTGGCAATAACCAGTTCTTCATTTGTCGGTATTACAAATATTTTCACATTGGCTCTCTTAACACTGATTTCCTGCGCTTTCCCTCTGACCTTGTTACGTTCAGGATCAATTCGGGTACCAAGATATTCTAAACCATTACAAATCTTGTCACGCATAAACGGTGAATTTTCGCCGACACCTGCAGTAAAAACGATAGCGTCGACACCACCCATGGCTGCAACATAACCACCAATGTATTTTTTTACCTTATAAGCGAACAAATCTATTGCCAACTGCGACCGCTCATCGCCCCTATTAGCAGCACTTTCCAGGTCACGGAAATCACTTGACAGACCAGAAATACCAAGAATACCGCTACGCCTATTCAAGTAATCATCTATCTGTGGCGCAGTCATATTCTCCTTTTCCATTAGGAAAGGTATAATGGCAGGATCAATTTCACCTGAGCGTGTACCCATGATCAAACCTTCAAGAGGAGTATAGCCCATGCTAGTATCAATTGACTTACCGTATTTTATGGCAGTAATACTGGCCCCATTGCCAAGATGACAGGTAATTATCCGCAAGTCGGTCATATGTTCCTGCATCATGGAAGCAGCAACCTGCGCTACATATTTATGTGAAGTACCATGAAAGCCATAACGGCGCAGACCATACTTAACATATAATTCATACGGTAAACCATATAGATAAGCAACCTTCGGCAAGGTTTGATGGAATGCCGTATCAAAAACTGCCACTTGAGGCGTTGTCGGCATAATTTCCATACAAGCATTTATTCCGTGCAAATTGGGGGGATTATGTAAAGGAGCTATTTCTGCACAAGCTTCAATCCCTTTGAGGACATCCTGTGTAATAAGGACAGAGTCAGCAAACCTCTCCCCTCCGTGAACAACCCTGTGACCAACAGCATCGATATCGGACATATCGGTAATCACTCCGTATTCCGGATTCACTAAGGCGTTGATGATCATCTTAATACCAACAGCATGGTCAGGAATATCTTCAGGCAAATCTACCGTATACTTGCCGGTCGGAGTGTGCTTCAGCAGTGACCCTTCCATGCCAATACGTTCAACCATACCCTTTGCCAGAACGGTTTCATTTTCCATGTTTATAAGTTGATACTTTATTGAGGAACTACCACAATTAACTACAAAAATTTTCACTGTCGCACCTTCTTTGTCCGGCATTCGGAATTATTATGACATTTTTATCCTTAATCATAGTACAAAATAAATAGATACTGTGGTAAAATAGTTTACACTATTTTAAACAAATAATCCACAAAAAATAATCAGATTAATTAATTTTTTTGAAGGACATCGATATGACTAACAAACAATGTATAGGTATAATTGCAGAATATAACCCTTTCCATAACGGTCATGCCTACCACTTGGCTGCAACAAAAAAAATCGTTGGTGATCTGCCTGTAATTGCAGTCATGAGCGGCAACTTTTTGCAAAGAGGCATCCCTGCCTTAACCGACAAGTGGTCAAGAGCTGAGATAGCGATAAAAAACGGTGTGGACATCGTGTTGGAATTGCCAACTATTTTTGCCTGCCGCAGTGCTGAACATTTTGCCCGTGGTGGTATAAAAATTCTCGAAAGTACCGGTTGTGTAACTCACCTGTCATTCGGTTGCGAAGCTTCTGACATTAGTCTGTTGCAACAAGCGGCTGCAATTGCCGCCAGTCATTCATCTACTACACAGCTTGAGCTTGCAAAAGGTCTTTCCTATGCAGCCGCTCTTGGCAGTGCCCTGTCTAAAATCAATCCAGAACTTGCCAAGATTGTTGAACAGCCGAACAACATTCTGGCTATTGAATATCTTAAACAAATCAATATGTCAGAGACAAAATTAAGTCCTGTCGCAATCTGCAGACAATCCGCCATGTATAACGATCAAGAGATCACTGGCCATATCGCCAGCGCAACAGCTGTCAGGCAGGAGTTTTTTAAAAATGGACTCACAGCAAACATAGCCGGTGCTGTTTCTCCTTCAACCTTTTTTATGCTTTCACAACTAGATGACAAAAAACGTCTGGGCTATAAGCAGGAATATCTTGATTTATTACTATCATTTCGCTTAAAACAAATCTCACCAGGTTACATCGCAAAATGCTGTGAATGCTCCGAAGGCTTAGAAAACAAGATAGCTAAAGCTTCTTCCTGCACCAGCTGGAGTGAAGCCATTGCAATGATAAAAAGCAAACGCTATCCCGAAACGAGAATAAATCGTTTGCTTCTGCAAATACTTCTTTCTTCACAAGAAATAACATTCAGGGAAGCACTAACCAATAACCCTTCATACATACGCGTATTGGCCTTTAATAATCGTGGCCGTCAGCTTTTAAAGCAAATGAAAGATACTGCTGCTTTACCTCTTATCACTAAGTTAGGGAAAAACAGCTTAGAAAAAGATAATCGTGATTTTGTATCTTCGTTAAAGATAGATTTGTCAGCCTCTGCCTTATTCAGCCTTATACAAGGTAATTCATTACCTTATCCTGCTGATTTGAAAACTTCACCATTTTATCTGTCAGAATAATTATCCATTAAATCAAGGAGTCGTGGCAGAATTTCCCATGCCGCATCCCGGCCTACCTGATAACATTCCTCTATTTTTTTAAAATCCGTAACAGCGCAGGAACTCAGTTCCGGCTGTATCAGAATATCGCAATCATCAATAAGACGTTGATAACTAAATAAACCCTTTTCCATTATGTCAAGTGAACGTAAAACAACATCAAAAACAGTTTTAACTTCTCCGATAGTACTGACAGCTGCTAAATCGACGGCCAAAATAATATCAGCGCCCATTTCTCTGGCAACACTTACAGGCGTTGGATTAACTATCGCACCATCAACCATTTGCCGTCCTTCCCACTCGTAGGGCACAAAAATGCCGGGAATAGCTACACTGGCACAAACTGCGGCAGCAGAATTACCATTGCGAAAAACATGTTCACGACCAGTTGCAAGATCTGTTGCAACTGCAGCAAAAGGTTTGCTTAGTTCCTCTATTTTCCTGCCTTTGGTGAGCATAGTAACAATTTTATAAATATTTTCCGTACCGATAAAACCTTTTTTATGAACGACAAATTCGAGCCATGAACCACGTCCCAGGCCCTTTGCCAACTTTAAGATGGTATCAGAATCGTAACCTGCACAAATAAGTGCGCCAATTAGGCTGCCAATACTGCAGCCTGCCACAACATCTACGTCAATACCATTTTCTTCCAAAACACTGAGTACACCTACATGAGCCAGGCCGCGTAAACCGCCAGAGCCTAAAACTAAGCCTAGTTTAGGTTTCTTACTCATTCTTCCTCCTGTTCAGTGCTCCTCTGCTGATTAGCTCTTAATGGGGCTCTGTTTTCCTGCACAACTTCCAATGTTTTCTTCAAGCTATCTTCTAAATAATCAAAAACATCAGTTGCATAGCTTAACGATTCTCTATGCATCTTTTCCGCATAAGCATCGGCTGCAGCCCGCATATCGTTATCGTACTGTTTAGTATCATTAAGAATATTTTGTGCTTTCTCCTCAGCCATTTTTACAACTTCTTCGTTACGCATAAGTCTTTCAGCTTCTGCTTTTGCCAACTCAATAATTCTTTCAGCTTCTGTCTTGGCCTGTTCAACAATATGATCAGCCTCAGCACGTGAGTTCTTAATAATATTCATTTGTTCATCAAGCAAATCATGTGCTTTTTTGACTTCAAGAGGAACTGCTTCGCGTAATCTGTCCATAACTAATGACAAATCACCTTCCTCGATAATAATCTTCTCTGAAAACGGAAGATGTGAAGCTTCTAAAATAAGACTTTCCATTTCATCTAAAATTT
>CAYLRW010000060.1:0-8896 GCA_964386405.1 uncultured Acidaminococcales bacterium
TCACCGGAAAACAAAGGAGAACCGTTTAAAATAATTGCTATTCTGGCATCGTCTTCCGCTTTCGCCAGCAAGTTCTGCAAGAACAAGAGCTGACCGTCACTAACGCGAGGCAGGCCATGAGAGAACCGATTCTGCCCCTTTGGCTCGTTCAGTTTTTCACCATTGGCTTCCTTCAGGACCTCCGCTCTTGCCGTCTTCCACTCCACGCCGAAGGGTGGGTTTGTCAAAAGCAGGTCAAACTTTTCCTGCGGCAGGCGGTCTTCTGTCAGAGTATCACCTTCGTAGATATTTTCTGCTGCTTCGCCCAGCATCAGCATTTCCGCACGGCAGACGGCATAAGCCTCGGGGTTGCTGTCCTGGCCGAAAAGCCTTACCGTAGCCTGCCCGTCAGTAAGCTCGTGCATTTTCCTTTTGAGCACCGTCAGCATACCCCCAGTGCCGCAGCAACCGTCGTAAACGCGCAAAACCTTGCCTTGCTTTTTGAATTCGTCCGTATTCTCGCTGATCATCAGGTCAACGCACAGCTCTATTACTTCACGAGGCGTATAATGATCACCGGCCTCAGCATTGGCTTTGTAAGTACGGATGATTTCTTCAAAAATATAGCCCATCGCCAGAGGATCAGTGGTTTCAGGATGAAAATCAACCTCAGAAAAAGCTTTTACCACCGGGAATAAGAGTTTCTTCTTGCTCATAAAGAGAATTTCTTCTCTGAATTTCAAACCCGCAAGAATCTTTTGAATGCCCGGAGAATAGGCACTGACAAACTCCAGAAAATTGGCATCTATATTATCACTGTTGCCCACCAAGTTTTCCAGTGAAATGCATTTACGGTTAAAGAACGGCACACCGCACTTTTTACTAACCAAGTCTTCTAAAAATTCATCGGAAAAATTTTTACCTTCCATTTGGGTGAGCAAGTCTTTGATTTCCTTGTTCTTACTCTCCAGAATACAGTCAAAACGACGAATAATCGCCATCGGGATAATCACGTTGCCATACTTTTCAGAGGTATAAGGGCCACGCAAAAGATTGGCGATTTCCTTCACCAGATTTACCTTACTCGTCATATCAGTGCTTATCTTCATTATTTTTGCCTCCAAAAAGTTTCAGTAATTCCATGTTTTTAAATAGCTTTTCACGCTTCACTGTTTCGACCGTCAAAAGCCCGCTTTCCACCAGATTATGCAAATGCGCAGAAGCAGTCTGACGGTGAATTCCTGCATCAACCAAATCGCTTATTCTGAGATAAACCTTCTCAAAGGCCAGGGTCACGACCTGCTCCATCACTGTTTTGTTCCCCGGCAGTTTCCCTAAAAATTCCTGTGAAACATAATGTTTGTACAAGGAATCAATAGCCTCGACTTTTTGCAGCGTTTCCTGTGCAGTATTATAGAATGAGCTCAGCATATAGGCGATTACTTTGTTGTAATCTTCGTGCTGATGAGTTTCTCTGAGCAGACGGTAATATTCGTCTTTGTTCTTGATAATATACGCGCTGGCATACAAAACAGGCTGTCTGAGATATTCCTTTTGGCAGAGAAAGAGAATGTTCAAGATTCTGCCCGTTCTGCCGTTACCATCATAAAAAGGATGAATGCTCTCGAACTGATAGTGCGCCAGTGCAATCTTGATCAAGGGGTGCAGATTGTAGCGTTCATCATCGTAGATGAATTCCAGCATATCCACCAGCAGCTTAAATAAAAGTTCCTTGCCGTGCGGCGGTGTATAAAGAACTTCGTTGGTGCTATCTTCCTTGATATTGGCAATGCGTGTCAGCGTTTCTGCAAATTCAGCCATATTATGTCTGACACCAGGTTCTTTTTTGTTGACTACCTTATTAATATTCTCAATATCGCTAAGCGCTAGCAATCCTTTGCTACTTAATTCCTGAAAACCGGTAAAAAGCGCTTCTTTATAATCGACTACTTCTTTGACCGCTCCTCTTACTTCCTGCAAAGCAAGTCCGCTGTACAATTCATCGTTAGTGGTAACAATATTTTCAATCTTGCTGCTGCTTTTGGCTTCCTGCAAAGCAATATTATCCAGTAATATATTACTGCTCGGCAATTTCCCTACCGCATAATCCAACAAGGCCAAAGCAACACTCGTCTTCTCGACAAGCTGCAATATTTCTTCGGTTGGACGAATATAAAGCTCGCTGATTGGTGTTAATTCATTATACGGCTGCATAACATCCACCATGAATTCCTCCTTTGTCTCAACAAAAACTGTTGGTTCGCGCCTGGCATCTTTGCCTGCTGTTTCCTAAGGTCATTATATTCTTTTCATCGCATTTTTGTCAACGTGTCGAATTATTTTATTTTTTTCGACATGTTATAAATTGATGGTGAGATTTATAAATACTGCCCTCTATCAGTCTGCTAAGCAGACAGCTTAAGATTCCTCGACTGCGCTCGGAATGACACTGCTGCGCTCTGAATGACAATATTCAGGTGTCATCTCGACCGAAGCGGAAAGATCTTGAAAGATGCGGGGTCTCAAGACGCCTCGACTGCGCGCGGAATGTCAACGCGGCCTTCAGGGACTATCCCCGCTGACCGCCCATTAACCGCAGAAATAAGAAGCCATCACACTTCTCTCGGCGTGATGGCTTCTCATCTTATTTGTTATGCTATTTTTTTGTTGAACTTCTTAATACTGATGGTCAGAACAATCGCAATAAATGCGGTAAGAGCAAAAACCTGTCCCCACAACATGCTAATGCCGATTCCCTTCAGGATGATACCGCGCATGATTTGCAGGTAAAAAGTCAGCGGCAATAAATATCCCAGCGCACTGAAGAATGCCGGCATTGCTTCTCTCGGAAACATAAAGCCTGAAATCAGAATGCTTGGCAAAATGATAAAGAACGACATCTGCATAGCCTGCATCTGAGTTTTAGCAAGAACCGAAATAAGTACGCCCATGGCAAGCGAAGCAACAATAAAAAGAGAAGTAAGCGAGTACAAAAGGGCTAAACTGCCGCGCACCGGCAGATCAAAAACGAAGATACCAACCAATAGTGCTACTGTAGCCTGCACATAGCCAACAAAAATATAAGGAATTATCTTGCCTATCAAGAGCTCCCAGGTTTTCATCGGCGTGACAATTAACTGTTCCAGGGTTCCGCGCTCACGCTCACGCACAATAGCCATTGAAGTAAACATGACAAGAGTCATCGTCAGCACCGTGCCCATAATACCAGGCACCATATAAAAGGCCGATACAAAATCCTGATTGTACCAGGGACGGATACGTATATCATAAGGAAGTTCCATTTCGTGCCCGGAATAACCGCGCAGCTGCTGCAAAAGTATCTGCTGTGACTTTGTCTGTCCAACCAACTGCGCCGCTCCTATCGCGGAAGAGGCTGCCATGGAATCAGAAGCGTCGACTATTATCTGGACAGAGGCAGTACGTCCATGTTTCAGGCTATCTGAAAAATCAGGCGGAATGATGACGCCTACCTTAACTTTTCCTGCATCAACCGCATTATTCACTTCGTCAAAATTCTTTGCTACGTAGTCAATATTAAAATACTGACTGCCTTCCAACGAATTTAAAAGATCGCGGCTGTCCTGACTAAATGATTGATCAAAAACAATTGTCGGCAGGTGCTTGACCTCGGTATTAATGGCAAAACCAAATAAAATAAGCTGGATAATCGGCAGCCCGATCATCATGCCGAGTGTCAGACGATCGCGTCGCATCTGAATAAATTCTTTAACCAGCAAAGCCCAGAGACGCCTCATGAGACCAGCTCCCTTCGATAAGATTTAACCAGATAAACAAAAACATCTTCCAGCGAAGGCGCAATTGTTTCATACTCATAGCCAGACAATGGTGATGTGTCGTCTGACCGGAGCAGGACGTGCAGACTGGCACCAGCCGGATAGATATCAAGATATTCTATTGTTTGCTGTTCCAGGCTCTCCAATAATGCCATCGGATTAGGCGTAGGAATTTCCACCAAAGTACCCGGAATAATTTTTTTCAGGTTATCAGGCGTATCACTCGCAATCAAATTGCCCTCGAAAATGAAGCCAATTTCGTCGCAATGCTCAGCTTCATCCATAAAATGTGTCGTTACCATCACGGTAGTCCCCTGCAGTGAAAGATCATAGATGATTTCCCAGAACATACGTCTGGAAACCGGATCTACGCCTCCGGTCGGTTCATCAAGAAACAAGATAGACGGATTATGCAGGATGGAGCAAGCTAAAGCCAGGCGTTGTTTCCAACCGCCGGACAAGTTGGCAACTAATTCCTGCTGTCTCTTTTCGAGACCTGACAACGCAAGCATTTCACCAATGCGTTTTTTCATCTGCTCTGAGGAAAGACTATAAAGACCACCATAAAATCTCAGGTTTTCAATAACGGAAAGATCATCGTAAAGGCTGAATTTTTGCGACATATAGCCTATTTTTTGCTTCAGGACTTCGCTGTCTTTGGCAATATCAAGTCCCAGCACCTTACCACTCCCTGAAGTTGGTTCCAACAAACCGCATAACATCCTGATAGTAGTGGATTTGCCGGAACCGTTGGGGCCCAGGAAACCATAAATAGCTCCTTGTTTGATTTGCAGCGAAACATTATTAACCGCAACAAAATCGCCAAAACGCCGTGTAAGATTATTTAATTCCAAAGCAGGCAATCAAGACACCTCCTTTGAAAGCAGCACAAAGACATCTTCCAGATTTGGCTGGATTTGCTTCAAGGACAGAATCGGTATATCTGCTTTGTCTAACGCAGCTCTTACCCCGGTAACAGCAGTCTCCAAATCTTCCACAACCAAATGATATTTGGTGCCAAAAGCGTTGATGTCCAGAATTGGCAAAGAAGCTAGTACCTTCTTAATATCTTTGGAAGGTGTGGCAATCTCAATGAGCTTGTAAGGATATTTTCTGCGCAGCGCCTGCGGAGAATCACAAGTTGTAATGACACCATTATGCATGAAGGCCACCCGTGTGCAAAATTCGGCTTCATCCATATAAGGGGTAGAAACAAAGATGGTTGTGCCTTCTTTGTTCAGCTTATACAGCATCTGCCAGAATTCCCTGCGGGAAACCGGGTCTACGCCAGTCGTCGGTTCATCAAGAAAGTAGATCTCCGGTTTGTGCATCAACCCAGCCGCCAATGCCAATTTTTGTTTCATCCCGCCGGATAAATTATCCGCCAAACGGTCTTTAAAAGGCAAAAGTTTCGTAAAGCCGAGAATTTCACTAGCTAGTGCTGCTATACTTTCCCTCGACTCGCCGTAAAGCCCGCCAATCACGCGAATATTTTCCATGACGGTCAAATCACCGCAAAGGCTGAATTTCTGCGGAACATAACCAAATCTACTTTTAACTTGCTCAAGATTTTGAGAACCGAATACATGAATACTGCCGGAGGTAGCTTCCATAATACCAGTGAGCATCCTGATCATAGTAGTTTTGCCAGCGCCGTCAGGACCCACCAGACCAAAAATTTCACCCTGCTTGACTTCGAGCGAAACATTATTGACAGCCACAACCTGTTTAAATTTCTTAGTTACCCTATCGATAGTAATCATTTGATAATCACATCCGCAGGCATACCTGGTTTAAGAATGCCCTCTGCATTGTCTATTTTAACTTTTACATAATAGACCATATTCGCTCTTTCGCGTTGTGTAATGCTTTGTCTGGGCGTAAATTCCGCTTTTTGGCTGATTTCTTTAATTGTTCCCGAAAATACACGTTCGGGATAGGCGTCGATCTTAACATCAGCAGCCTGACCGAATTTTATAAGTCCTAACTGGTCAGAAGGAATATAGACCTTGATCCAGCAGTCATTCAAATCACCGATAGTTGCAATGGCCGATCCGACATTAGCATATTCGCCTTTTTGATAGTTTTTACTTAAAACAATGCCGTTCAGCGGGCTGGTCAGGTCAGTGTCAGCCAGTGTCGACTTATCCGCTGCCAATACCGCTTCCAAGCGCTTTACCTCAGCACGCTGAGCATCAATCTGGTCAATCCTGTTACCTTCAATGAGTAAGCTTTCCTTAGCCTGATAGCCGCTCAAAGTATTATAAGCTACGTTGTAACTCGACTGCGCCAAATCAAGCTGTTGAGAAGAAATTGCGCCGTCCTGATAAAGTTTGCTGTACCGTTCAAGATCATTCTTTGCTTTAATGTATTGAGCCTGAGCGACTCCTATATTAGCAGTTGCCTGTTCTATTTCCTGCGATCTAGACCCCTTTTCCAAATCAATGAGTTGTGACTTGGCTTTAGCCAGCGCAGCTTCGTCAGCCTTGATCTGAGCCTCCAGGTCCAGCCGTTTTATATGTGCCACCAGTTGCCCCGTTTTTACACTGTCGCCCACTTCGATATTTAGCTCACTGATATAGCCGTTGACTTTCGGCACCACGTCGGCCAAAGTTACTTCGATAGTTCCCGTTGCACTTATGCCGCTTTGTGGTTTGTAATACAGCTTATATAAGGCTGCACCAATCAAACAGATTAAAACAACCGCAATAATTATCAAACGTCTGTTAGTCATTTTATTTTCTCCTTATGCCTTCCAGATAAATATTTACAGCCTGCTCAGCATAAGCAATATCGGCTTTTAGTGACGTATCCAGAAAATCACGAAAAAGCGGTTTGGCGATAAAGTAAAAATTCATGATGCCAACTAAAGATAATGCTGCATGATGAACATTCAAATCAGCCCTGAAAGCACCTTCATCCATACCATCCTGAATAGCCTTATTTAAAAACCGATAAAAAGAAAATAGATGTTTTTTCAAAATTTTATCCAGTGCGCTGGTTGGATTGACAAGTTCACTCTGCACGAAGCGTATAACATAAGGTTTTTTGGTGTGAATCTCACTAATTGCCTTGGCATAATGTTTCAATCTTTCTGCAGGCGCTAAACCTTCTGCCGAAGAAATAGCCCTGGAAATTGCCGCGATATGACTTTCAATGATAGCATGATACAAACCCTCTTTACCGCGGAAATAATAAGATATCGAAGACACATTAACATCAGCGGCTTTGGCAATATCCCTGATAGAGACGCCTGCATAACCCTTCTCCGCAAATAAAGGAATAGCGGCTGCGAATAGCTTGTCTTGCGTAGCATTATCCATAACTTGCACCTCCCAAGCAATACAATCGATAGATTAAAACAATTGTTTTAATCTATCGATTGTATTATAGTTCTAATATTTTTATTTGTCTATAGGTTTATAAAAAAACCGCCTTTCAATTTTGAAAGGCGGTAAAATACAGGTTTTATTCTATTGTAAAAACGCGTGTGTGCAAATAGCTTGCATGATATTTTCTTCCCAGACATAATTGCCGCTAAAATTACCTGCGCTGCGCGGATCATCATCTTCAGCTACAGCTTCTCCATTGGCAATGTAAATAAAGCCATCTTTGCTATCGGGACGAATCATAACGCCGGACAAAAGACCATATGCCTCCCCGAGATGACCTCTCAAATCTATTTCGTGGTCCTTAACAACACGTGATGTGCCAGCACCAAATATAGGCTGTTCTGCCAGACAATAACCCTCGATTGAACCACCGTATGTTGAACCATTAGGGTTTTGCGGATCATAACGCCATTGCAATGTAAGCATTTCATTGATCAGTTCAGGCTTTACGATTTCCTTGCCTTTATAATAACCACGGTTAAGCAGCATCTCTAAAAGATGTGATAATTCGTTGGAAGAAATACGCAATCCTCCTTGTGGTGAAAAGATTGTTGCATTAGTTCCCGGTACATAATTTTTCAAGCTATACCAACTGTCACCTGTACGCTGATCAGGATTATTGATTAATACCATCTCAGGGTTTTGCAATTTGCCGCGATAGTCATCAAGTTGGGCAATCCACGGCCCATGTTCATCCCAAACATTATCTTTTTGTTTTTGATAGATTACGCCAAGTCGTTTAAGATCCTGGGCATCAAAATCACCAACGTTATAGCTGCCTTTAATGTCCAATTGTTTAAGAATGTGCTCGCGTTGGTATTTATCAAACCTTTCACCAGTTACCTTTTCAATAATTGTGCCAAGTAAACCATAGTTTAAATTGGTATATTTGAAATATTTGCCAGGTGCTTGGCCGAGAGGGGCAAAATGTGCACCTGCTTCATAATATCTTCCCGTTGGTTGGAAAAATTCTTGGACGTTGTCTTGCGGAGGGATAGAATAGATTCTCCCATCACGCAAAGAAGATGTATGGCTAAGTAACATTCTAATCGTGATAGGTGTGTCAGGATAATTAGGGTTGCGCAAATTAAACCCCAAATACTTGCTTACATCGCCATCCAAGCTAAGTTTGCCATCAGCTATTAGTTGCATAATCGTAAATGCTGTAAATTGTTTGGAAACAGAAGCAATGCGAAAACGGGTATCAGCATTCATTGCCTTGTCTTTGCTAGGATCAGCAGCATCAATATAACTGCGGCCAGCTGCTTTGCTATAGACTTTTTTACCATCCTTATACACTATTACACTTAAACCCGGCACATGCGTACCATCATTACCAATCATTTCTGTTATTTCTTTGTCCAGTCCAGCTTTAGCAGCAGAGCTCATGCCAGCAGCTTGAACCGCGTTCGGCAGCATACTGGCAAAAACCGTACCAGCGACAAATGATGCAATCCCAATTTTCTGCAAAAACTTGTTCATCAAATACCCTCCCATTAGAATATTTTGTTGCAAGGTAAAAAGCTATCCTGTTGTTTACTCATTTTATGTGCTTAGCAGGATATCAATTTACTATAGAGCAAGCAACAACCTTAATTATAGTCCAAAATCAGCAAAAAAAAAGGGCTTTGGAAAATTTTCCAAAGTCCTTAGTCTTTTGATATGGCGGAGTGGCTGGGATTTGAACCCAGGCGAGGTTTAACCCCCCTA
>CAYLRW010000061.1:0-3416 GCA_964386405.1 uncultured Acidaminococcales bacterium
GTAGTTGCCGGCGGCATCGCTGGTTCATTCCTCGTAAATCTGCTCTTATAAAATATAAGTTTTCCTGTTTCTGCCCTCATCTATTCCTTTTTGGAAAAAATATATTATTTTTTTTAATATTTTGCATAAATAGCGTTGACAAATAAAAAACGTTTTGGTATACTCAAATCCATAAATCAAATACTTATCTGGCAATGAAGCCATCGCAGATACCTGCGGTGGCTTTTCTTGTTTCAAAGACAATGGTGTCTTGAGATTATATCTCAGGGCACCTTTCTGTTTTTTCTTGAAAGGGTGGTGTTGTAAATAGTAAAACAACCGCTAAGTTATTCCAGCTTGTAAGAGCACATTTAAAGGAGGATTACAAATGAAAAAAGTGTTGCGTGTTTTAAGTTTATGTCTCATGTCCTTATTAACAATCTTACCTACTGCCTTTGCAGAAGATCCAGCAGCGGCAGCGGCCGCTAAAATTGATACAGGCGACACCGGCTTTGTCTTAATGAGTGCCGCGCTTGTAATGCTTATGACTCCTGGTCTCGCCTTGTTCTACGGCGGTATGGTCAGAACAAAGAACGTATTAAGTACTCTTATGCAAAGCTTCTTTATCGTAGGACTTATTTCCGTACAATGGGTACTTTGGGGTTATACGGTTGCTTTCGGTCCTGATATCAACCACTTAGTTGGTGGTTTTGACTGGTTAGGATTGAACGGCGTAGGTCAAGATCCTAATGCCGATTATGCAGCAACTATCCCGCACTTAGCTTTCATGGTTTTCCAAGGCATGTTTGCTGTTATTACCCCGGCTTTAATCAGCGGTGCTTTTGCTGAAAGAATGAAATTCCCTGCTTTCCTGGTATTCACCCTTGCATGGGCTACTTTCGTATATGATCCTGTTGCCCACTGGGTATGGGGTGTCGGCGGCTGGTTGCGTGAACTAGGCGTTCTGGACTTTGCCGGCGGTACTGTAGTTCACATTATCTCAGGTGTTTCTGGTTTGGTTATTGCTTTAATGCTTGGCAAAAGAAAAGATTACGGCAAGAAAGCTATCATCCCTCACAATCTGCCAATGGTTCTGATTGGCGGTGCGCTTCTCTGGTTCGGCTGGTTCGGTTTCAATGCCGGCAGTGCTTTAGGAGCTAATGGTTTGGCAGCGAGCGCTTTCGTAACTACTAATGCTTCGGCTGCAGCTGCTACCCTTTCCTGGGTAATTGCTGAATGGATGTATACTGGTAAACCTACCGTTCTCGGTGCAGTCAGCGGCTGTGTTGCAGGTTTGGTAGCTATTACTCCTGGTGCTGGTTTTGTCAGCCCACTCTCTTCCATCATTATTGGCTTGGCTGGCGGCGTTATCTGCTTCTTCTCTGTCAGCGTTATGAAAGCTAAACTTGGTTACGATGATGCTTTGGATGCTTTCGGTGTACACGGTGTTGGCGGTACCTTCGGTGCTATCGCAACAGGCCTCTTCGCTTCTAAAGAAATTAACCCTGCAGGTGCAGATGGTTTCTTCTTTGGCAATCCTGACCAACTCCTGACTCAAGTAATCGGTGTGGTTGCCAGCTGGGCAGTGGCTATCATCATGACCTATATCCTGATAAAAATTATCGGTGTATTCATGCCAATCAGATCCACTGAAGATGAAGAAAACAGCGGTCTTGATATTGCAGAACACGGTGAAAAAGCTTACGCTTACCAAGATCTTATCACTGAATTCAGCGGTGCTCCTCTCTTCATGAGTGCTCCTGCTGTATCAGAAAAAGCTTCTTTCCAAGTTGCCATTGAGGGGGATAAAAAATGAAACCACTAACAAAAATTGAAATAATTACCCGCCCGGAAAAATTGGAAGAATTAAAAGTTGCAATGCAGGAAATTGGAGCTCCTGGCATGACCGTAACGCAAGTTTACGGCTGCGGCCTCTCCAAAGGTCACAAAGAAGTTTACCGTGGCAAAGAAGTGAATGTAAATCTGCTTCCTGGCATCAAGGTTGAACTGGTAGTTTGTGAAGTCCCTGTAGAACTAGTTGTCGATACTGCCAAGAAAGTATGTCATACCGGCAAAGTCGGCGACGGTAAAATCTTCGTCTATCCAATAGCCAATGCAGTCAGAATTCGTACTGGTGAAGAAGGCGAAATAGCTATTATCGACCCTGAAGATTGATATAAATAACCCCACACACAAAAAATAAGGAAGCCTGCACTTAATTGTGCAGGCTTCCTTATTTTTTTTACTTATTTCTGCTTCCTATTTAACTTTTAAAAAAATTTAAAACCTTCCTTGCGAAATAGGTTTAAACAAACGTCAACAACTTCCTTATCAAACTGGATCCCTTTCATACGTTCAATTTCTTCAAGGGCTTTGTCGATGCCAAGCGCCGGACGATACGGCCTGTGTGCCGAGATGGCTTCAACGACATCGGCTACAGCAACTATCTTGGCACCCAAAAGAATTTCATTTTCATGCAGCCCTGCCGGATAACCGGAGCCATCAAGCCTTTCATGATGCTGCAGCAAAATGTCAGCAACCGGATAGGGGAAATCAATGTTTTTAATAATATCATAACCAGCCTTGCTATGCGTCTTAATCAAAGCAAATTCTTCTTTTAACAAGGAACCTGGTTTGCACAAAATTTCACTTGGTATTTGAATCTTGCCGATATCATGGATACTGCCGGCTATACTGATACCATCAATATCCTTTTCCGGCAAATTCATTTTTTGCGCAATCGCCTTAGTCAAGGCACCTACTCTTTTCTGATGACCTGCGGTATAAGGATCCTTCGCTTCAACAGAGGCGGCCAAGGCATCAACTATCTCGAGCAAAAGATCATCTTTCTGCTGTAAGCTGTTTGCCAATTTCTCCGCAGTCTTGGCTCTGGAGATGCTGCTGCGCAAATATTTAATACCAAAGACCAAGTCATCAGCAGTCTCTTTGATCAGATTAACCTCCTCATCATCAAAGACCTCTTCTTCACCAGAGTAAATCACCAAGATCGCCCGATCCGGTTCACCGCCAAAATTCATAGGAATCACAACGTATGCCTTATAGCCCCGTTCTATAGCTGCTTCTTTCCATGGTGGGAACTCCGGATTGTTTTCTATATTGCGGCAAACAGAGGGCCGCCCCATTTTTATAGGCACAAAGTAACCATCATTATCGCCTGTTTGGTTACACTGAATCTTCATCATCTGGAGATAACCATCTTCGACACCGGCATGTGCAACAGGAATTACTGTTTGCTGGTCATCCTTACTGATATACCCTATCCAGGCAAACCTATACCGGCCTATATCAACTATTTTTTGACAAACATCATCTAATAAGCTCTGCTCATCGACCGCATGCAGCTGAGCCGTATTAATGGCCGTAGTTACTTTCATGGCGCGGCCTATGCGATTATATTGCGTAATGTCCGAAAGGGT
>CAYLRW010000061.1:3516-8783 GCA_964386405.1 uncultured Acidaminococcales bacterium
GACTGCAGAACCTGCATCTCTTCACCGATAATAAATGAAGGCGAACCTGTATTCTCGAAGACTGTACGATAGTAACTTGCCAGCTTTTCTACTTCTAAAACTTTTTCTTTACGTTTGAAGGCAGCACCAAAAATATCAGCCAAAATAGTTAAGACAGAAATGATTTCTTCAGGCCATTCACGTTCAGTGAGCATTGCATCAAAACCAAAACACCCAAGCAATTCGCCCTGATAAGTAATCGGGACCACCGCCAGAGATTTAACGCCTGAATCTTCAAAGACAGCCTTATCCAAAGGAGCTTCCAATGCCAATTCACTAAGCTTGCTTACCTGGATGACTTCTAAACAGTGCATTTTCTGCATACTCCAAGGCAGGATGCTGTCATCGACATAATCATTAACATAAAATGAGCAGGTTATACCTTCACGCAACCAAGTATTGGTACGAACCATTCTCTGTCCATCCGATGAAAGCCAGCAAATATTGCAGCGATCTATACCGCAAAGTTCACCAGCTCCTTTTAGGGTTAAATTAATCAAATCATCAATCTTATCAGGAGTTATTGTCGTAAAATTATAAAAAATATTCAAAAGCAGCTGCTGGGTCTGCACATCTATATTGCCCAGAATCTTTATTTTGCTGTTGCTGAAAGGATATTGGAACCATCCGTCACCTGAATCAGGTTGACGTTTGTACTTGTTGAAAACTTCCTGGCTGTAATCACCGTTATTTCCCAAAATAATGCCCCCCATTTGTATTGCTTATCATCCGATAAGTCCGAGTGCTGCTAACTATGATTAACACTTTTTCTCCAAATGCCGCAACACAAAACTTTTCCGTAACTGTATTCGCCACTATACAAGTAAATCCTTCCACCTTTAGGAAATTTGCTCTTAATGAGAATTAATACTAACAAGACAGCAAGAAAAGTTTCTTTCCATTATATAGGCGTTGTTAAGATGATTGAAAAGATACTCGCTGTAGGCAGTTTGGCAAACAAATTGGTTCTGACATAATTTTCGCAATTTAAGCACAATTCAAATTAAATAGTGGTATTCCTTTTTGGAATAGTGTATACTAATATTCGCACATGCATACAAAAAGCGTAGGTTAATGTGTTATTTATTGATTAATAGAACTGTATATTTTTTAACAGAATATGCTATCTTCTTTCAGTTCAGCATCTCCGGCTTTGGCTAATAACTCCAATGTACAACATACATGGAGGCCAGCAGTCGTTAGATATAAAAATTATCTTGTTGCCTTGGCAATATCCAGCTATCAGCAAGAAGCTATTATCTATTTTATTTTTTGTGGGGGTGTCACGATGTTAATGTTGTTAGGTTTTATTATTCTCATTGCCTGCCTGGTTATTGGCGTCCGTCGCGGCGGTATCGGCTTAGCAGCTGTTTCTGCTATCGGCCTTGTGTTCTTTATCTTTGTTATGCACCTGAAACCAGGTAATCCTCCGGTCGATGTAATGCTGACCATTATGGCTGTTGTTACTTGCTCAGCTTTCCTGCAAGCCTCTAAAGGCCTTGATGTTATGTTGAAATACGCTGAGAAATTCTTACGCAGCAACCCGAAATATATTACAATTTTAGCGCCTATTACAACCTGGACTTTGGCTGTCCTTTGCGGTACCGGTCATGTAGTTTACGCCATGTTCCCTATTATTTATGACATTGCCATTAAGCAGAATATCCGTCCGGAACGCCCGATGGCAGTTTCTTCCATCGCTTCCCAAATGGGTGTCTGCGCTTCTCCGGCTTCGGTTGCTGTTGTCTCCGTTGTAGCAATACTCGGTGCCAGCCCGCATCCTTTCGGCGTTATGCAAATTCTCTCCGTTTCTATTCCTGCAACCTTCATAGGTGTAGTTATTGCCGGCTTGTGGAGCCTTAATAGAGGCAAGGACCTTGATAAAGATGAACAGTTCCAGGCAAAAATTGCCGATCCTGAACAAAAAGCTTTTGTTTATGGTGATCTTGCAGATAAGAGCTTGGTTAACATTAAATTGCCAGCTTCTGCTTACAAAGCTGCTATCATCTTCCTGTTGGGTATCGTAGTAATCGCTATTTTCGGCAGCTTCCCGCAGCTTTTACCTAAATTTGCCGATGCAAAAGGCGTTTTGAAGCCTTTCTCCATGACTCCTACCATCCAATTGATGATGCTGACGATTGCCGCAATCATCATGATGATCTGTAATGTCAAAACTTCTGACGTGGCTTCCGGCTCTGTCTTTAAATCCGGTATGACAGCTATCGTTTCCGTCTATGGTGTTGCCTGGATGGCCGATACTTATTTTGGTGCTTATCTGCCAGTCATGAAAAAATCACTCAGCGATGTCGTACTCGCTTATCCCTGGATGTACGCCATCGTCCTGTTCCTGGTTTCTAAACTAATCAATTCCCAGGCTGCCGCTGTTACAGTCATTGTTCCAATGGCACTCAGCGTTGGTGTAGATCCTTTGGTCATCGTTGGTTTTATGCCTGCTGCCTATGGATACTTCGTACTGCCAACCTATCCTTCCGACTTGGCCTGCATCGGTTTTGACCGCTCCGGGACCACACATATCGGTAAGTTCATCATTAACCACAGTTTCATCTTCCCTGGCCTGATCGGCGTAGGTTCTGCCTGCTTTGCAGGATATATGTTGGTTAATCTGTTCTACTAATAAATATTGATGTTCTGATATAACAATCACCCTTAGTCAAAAACTAAGGGTGATTGTTTTTTGTATATAATTACAACTAATTAATGAAGGATTTCATCCAAAGCCCACATGATCAAGCCAGCCTCCTTGGCTTCCTCGGACATCAACAGATGCTGGTCCTTCACATGCCGCCGTACCCAACCCCATTTAATGCCGTTAGCCTTGCAAATTTCTTTATAAGGGCTGCCATTTTTCTGCATCCGATAGATATCCATGAAATCATGATTTGTCAGTTGTTCAGCAATATAAAGAGTAATAATGAAATCTTCCAAAGTCATGTGGGCATCACGAGCTCGCTCAAAACTGTAGCTTGAGCAATTTTGTACTTTCCTGACGATTTCTTTTCTGTGTTCATCTTGTTCAAACTTTTTATTTTTTTCATGATTATTATGATTTTGTTCTGCCATGTGATTTGATGCACCTTGCGGTTTTGCTGAAACCGGTGTGGTAATCAACCCCATCGAAAAACAAATAGCCAGAAATACTCCCATTGATTTCTGCCAAATCTTGATTTGCATAATATGACCTCCTTTGTAACTATTTGCTGTTAAATTAATTTTACCATAAAGATTATTAATATTTCAGAAATTTATGTCAGTTACGTTTCTTAAGATTTTATTTGTTTTCCTGAAAGGCGAAGA
The DNA here is from genome assembly GCA_964386405.1 of uncultured Acidaminococcales bacterium. Classification (GTDB taxonomy): domain Bacteria; phylum Bacillota; class Negativicutes; order Acidaminococcales; family Acidaminococcaceae; genus RZYP01. The sequence goes on from CAYLRW010000061.1 coordinate 6,871, forward strand.
CTTATAATAGAAACACGATCACAAGTCCTAAGAAGAAGAGGTACTGACAATGAAAAATTTTTCCACCAGAAATTTAGCGATAGTAGCTGTTTTTTCAGCACTTGCTGCTATTATTTATCTTTTTGACTTTAGCCTGCCTTTTTTTCCGCCCTTTATCAAACTTGACTTTGCTGATTTGCCCGCCTTAATAGCGGCTTTCACCTTCGGTCCGGTCACAGGCATCCTGATTCAGATTGTCCGCAATGCACTTCATCTTTTTGTTTCCAACACTGGCGGCGTCGGCGAACTTGCTAACATCATCATCGGTGGTACCATGGCAGGAACCGCCGGCTATATTTATCAACAGAATAAAACCAAGGCTGGTGCTTTCAAAGGCTTGCTAGCCGGCACTATTGCCATGACACTGGTCGCCATGCCTTTAAATTATTATGTAATTCTACCACTATTTTCTTTGTTCATGCCCCTCGACACAATTTTCGCCCTTTCCGCAAAGTTTATACCGGCTATTCACGATAAATTAACTTTTGTCCTGTATGTCACGCTGCCTTTTAACCTGCTGAAAGGTACGGTCATTTCTCTTTCTTCCTGGCTGCTTTACAAAAAACTGCAGCCCGCGCTCCATCAACTGCGTTCTTAAAAAACAATATTGACAGCAAAATTTCTACACTGCTGTTAACCATAAAATTTATTTTTTGAACAGAAATCTTGATAAGTAAAGGTGGTATTAACATGGATACGTTCAATTATCATGCTCCAACCAAAATTATATTCGGTAAAAATACTGAAAAAAAGGTTGGCCAATTAGTAAAAAAAATCGGCTGTAAGAAAGCGCTCGTACATTACGGCGGCAGCAGTGCGAAAAAATCAGGTCTGCTGGCGCGCGTTTTTGCCTCTTTGACCGAAGCAGGCATTGCCTATGTTGAATTGGGCGGCGTTGTTCCTAATCCCCGTCTCAGCAAAGTTTATGAAGGAATTGACCTTTGCCGCACAGAAAATGTTGACTTCATTCTCGCCGTTGGCGGCGGCAGTGTCATCGACAGTGCCAAAGCCATCGGTTACGGTGTAGTTAACGAGGGTGATGTCTGGGATTTGTATACGGGTGCACAGCTTCCCTACAATGGCTGCCTGCCTATCGGTGCAATCGTCACTATACCGGCTGCCGGCAGTGAAATGAGCAATGTATCTGTCATAACCAATGAAAAAGGCTGGCTAAAACGTTCTTTAGGTTCAGATTCAGGTTACTGCAAATTTGCCATCATGAATCCTGAACTCACCTATACACTGCCGGCCTATCAGACAGCGAGCGGTGCCAGCGATATCATGCTGCACACTATGGAACGTTATTTTGCTCGCTGCAAAACTTTAGAAATTTCAGATGTCTTAGGTGAAAGTTTACTGCGTTCTGTGATGTATAACGTTAAAGTGCTTCTGAAAGAACCGGAAAACTACGAAGCCAGATCTACTATTATGTGGGCCAGCAGTCTTTCACATAACGGCGTTACGGGTGACCGCAATTATGGTGACTGGGCCTGTCATCAGCTTGAACATGAATTAGGCGGTATGTTTGACATCGCCCACGGTGCCGGCTTAGCAGCGGTCTGGGGAAGCTGGGCTCGCTATGTTTATAAGGAAAATCCTGCGCGCTTCGCACAATTTGCCGTTAATGTCCTGAATGTCCCCAATCATTTTGATGACCCTGAAAGGACAGCTTTGGATGGTATTGTAGCCATGGAAGACTTCTTCCGCAGCATCGGCATGCCAACATCGCTCAAAAGCATGGACATTGAATTGACTGAACCGCAAATCAAAGAGTTGGCTTATAAATGCAGCTTCATGGGTAAACGCACCATCGGTGCTTTCAAAACCCTTGATATTCCTGATATCGAAGAAATTTACCGTATGGCCAAATAAAT
>CAYLRW010000062.1:0-8741 GCA_964386405.1 uncultured Acidaminococcales bacterium
GTGCATTATTTATTATTGAATTCGCATTCATTTTATTTATTCACATTTTTAGATATTAGAGTCGATTGAGCAAAAATTTACTTTCACTACTCTTATTGACCGTTTCACAAGTATTGTGCAGCTTAACACACGCGGTTATGAAGTAACCAACTTATAAAATTTGAGTATTTAACTCAATCAATAAGGCAACCTTAGTTGCCAATCGGCAATTGACCCGGCTGTCCGTATGGCCGTAGTTCCCTATTTAGGGAAGGTCATAAAAATCTAATAATCTAATCCTTGACATTGCATAAAGCGTACCATATAGCTTGAAATTTGTCAATATTTTACACTTTTAAGAAAAAATTCCCCCTTAATTTTTGAATCAAGGGGGAATAAATCTCTTTCAAACTTTTCTTTTTATCAGAATGCAGGTACAACTGCGCCTTTATATTTATCTTCGATGAATTTTTTTACTTCTGGGCTAGTCAAAGCTTTAGCAAGCTTTTGGAGCTCCGGTCTGTTTTCGTCACCTTTACGAATTGCAACTATGTTCGCATACGGAGAATCCTTAGGTTCAGTAAAGAGGGAATCTTTTACTGGGTTCAATTGCGCTTCCATTGCAAAATTGGAATTAATAACGGAAATAGCAACATCGTCAAGAGAACGCGGCAGCAAAGCTGCTTCAATTTCAACAATGGAGAAATTCTTTGGATTTTCCACAATGTCACTTGGTGTTCCACTAATACCAACACCATCTTTCAATTTCAGAAGTTTGGCACTTTGCAGCAGTGCCAATGCACGGCCGCCATTGGTAGGATCATTAGGAATTGCAATTTTTGCGCCTTCCGGCAGGGCATCAAGGCTCTTTATGCTCTTAGAATAAATGCCCATTGGCTCAATATGAACCTTGGTCAAAGTTGTAAGCGGCAAATTGCGTTCTTTGGCAAACTTTTCAAGATATGGGATATGTTGGAAGAAGTTTGCATCAAGTTCTTTATCATTCAAAGCTAAATTAGGTTTTACATAATCGCTGAATTCAATAATTTGCAAATCTATTCCTTCCTTTTCCAAGGTTGGTTTAATAAAGTTAAGAATTTCAGCATGTGGTACAGGGGTTGCACCTACTTTCAAAACAACTTTCTTTGCCGGGGATTTTTCTGCCTCTTTTTTGTCGCCGCCGCAACCGGCTACGACTGCCAGCAAGCTCACAAGAGCAAGGGCAACTGCAATAATCTTTTTCATCATCATCTCTCCCTTTTCTTTTTTCTTAATAATCCCTCAAAATAAAAAAACTCTTTCCGAGGAAAGAGAGTGAAAATCGCTTTCCTCTCATCTTCCAAGATTCTTCTTGCAGGATTTAGCACCAATAACGTAAACGCTTGGTTGCCGGGTGTCATAGGGCCTGTCCCTCGACCGCTCTTGATAAGAGTAATTATTAAGTTAAATTTATACTACACTATTCCGCTAGGAATGTCAATGATTATTTGCAAAAAAATCAGCATCACTACAGATGCTGATAAATTTTTATGATTGGTCGGAGCGGCAGGATTTGAACCTGCGACCCCCTCGTCCCAAGCGAGGTGCTCTACCAAACTGAGCCACGCCCCGAATCACGAGATTTATTATACCTAATAAAATAGCTTAGGTCAATCTTTTTCTATTCTTTACTGTATTTTTTTATACCAACTTTATAAAAATCGTTGCCTTCGCAATCAATACAGACAATTGCCGGAAAATCAACCACGTCATAGCGGCGAATTGCTTCCGGCCCTAAATCACCATAGGCAAGCAATTCCTGCGCCTTTATTGATTTGGAAATAACAGCAGCAGCTCCGCCAATGGCTACAAAATAGACAGCACAGTTTTTGATAATGGAATCTATGACTTCCTTGGAACGTGAGCCTTTGCCAATCATACCTTTCATACCCTGTTCCAGCAGTGTTGGCGTATATTGATCCATACGGCCGCTGGTTGTTGGTCCTGCTGAACCAACGATCTGACCTGGTTTTTCTGGTGACGGGCCAACATAATATATGACATTACCTTTAATATCTATCGGCAGTTTGTCACCTTTTGCCAAAGCTTCCGTCATCCTTTTGTGTGCAGCATCACGGGCAGTATAGATCGGTCCTGTTATACGGACGCTGTCACCAGCCTTTAAAGACCTTATCGTTTCTTCAGTAAGCGGTGTGGTAATATGTTTAATCGTTTGCTCTGCCATCTTTATCCCTCCTATAAGACCACTTGCGCACAACGTGCGGCGTGGCAATTAAGGTTAACAGCAACTGGCAGTGCACCTATATGTGTTGGTGCGTACTCAATATTGACGGCTACAGCTGTCGTAGAACCACCCAAACCTGATGGACCGATACCCGTCATATTTACTCTGCGCAACAGTTCTTTTTCCAGTTCTGCGTATCTTGGGTCCTGATTATGTTCACCAACCGGACGCGTCAAGGAATGTTTTGCCAAATAAGTAGCAAGTTCCATGTTGCCGCCGATACCAACTCCTACCGTAACTGGCGGGCAAGGGTTTGGACCGGCAGTACGTACCGTATCAACAACAAATTTAATTACGCCATCAACACCATCAGCAGGTTTCAGCATCTTCAAGGCTCCCATATTTTCACTGCCACAGCCTTTAGGGGACAATGTCAACTTCACTTTATCGCCTTTTACAATGATCGTATGTATGATGGCCGGTGTATTATCCTGCGTATTTTTTCTGTCAAACAAAGGATCATCAACAGAAGATTTACGCAAATAGCCATTAATATAACCATCAGCAACACCTGCATGAATAGCTTCATAAAGGTCGCCGCCTGCAAAATGAACATCCTGTCCTATTTCAGCGAAGACAACGGCTAGGCCGGTATCCTGACAAATTGGGCAATCAGTTGCTTTGGCAAGTTTGGCATTTTCAATGATCGTTTCCAGAATTTCTCTGCCTAGTGGTGATTCCTCAGTTGTAAGCGAAGCTTCCAGAGCTGCCATCATTTCATCCGGCAGATAGTAGCAGGCTTCCTTGCTTAACTTACTGACGGCTTCAGTTACTTCTTTAACATCGATAGTACGCATAAAGCACCTCCGATAATTATCTGCCTACACGTTTCATCGTATTAGCTCTGACAACTTCAGGGTCAACATTAATACGAGCAACGCCAGTCTCAATAGCTACCCTGGCAACGGCAGCAGCAACAGCAGGGGCTACGCGTGGATCAAAAGCGTCTGGCACAACATAATCAGCACGCAAATCTTTCTCATCAATCAAATCAGCAATCGCCATAACAGCAGCAATTTTCATATCTTCGGTAATCGCCTTGGCACGAACGTCAAGAGCACCACGGAACACGCCTGGGAATACAGTCACATTATTGACCTGATTCGGCGCATCACTGCGGCCTGTGCCTGCAACTCTTGCTCCTGCGGCAATAGCGTCTTCATAGGTAGTTTCAGGCACTGGATTAGCCATACCAAAGACAATAGCATCTTTATTCATGCTGGCAATAATTTCTTTAGTAAATACGTGCGGAGCAGAAACACCAACCAAAACATCTGCACCTTTAGCAATATCGGCTAAGTTGCCTTTTACTTTATTCTTATTGGTTACAGTTTTCAAATAATCCTGAATACGATCAAGTGGAACATCTATGCCGTCATACAAAGCGCCGAAACGATCAACCATGATAACATTTTCGGCTCCCATATTGACAAAAAGACGACCGATAGCAGAACCGGCAGCGCCGCAGCCGTTAACTACAACTTTAGCAGTCTTAAGGTCCTTCTTAACAAAACGCAAAGCTCCGATTACTGCTGACATCAGTGCAATGGCAGTACCGTGCTGATCATCATGAAAAACAGGAATATCGCAAATTTCTTTCAATTTACATTCAATATCATAGCATTTAGGAGAAGAGATATCTTCCAGATTGATGCCTGCAAAAGAAGGCTGCAGTAATCTTACTGTCTCAATAAATTTGTCAGGATCTTTGGTATCGAGGCAAAGAGGAATCGCATCAACATCGCCAAAAGTTTTGAAAAGCACAGCCTTTCCTTCCATAACCGGCAGACCAGCTTCCGGTCCGATATCACCAAGGCCAAGAACCCTGGTGCCATCGCTGATAATTGCTACCATATTGCCTCTGCAAGTGTAGTCAAAAGAAAGGTCTTTGTTTTCCTTAATAATCTTGCATGGCTCTGCCACACCAGGAGTGTACAAAACGGAAAGATCATGACGATCTTTCAAAGGCACTTTGCTAGCAGTAGTCAATATTCCATTATTTTGTAGTCTAATTTCAAGAGCTTCTTTAGTAATTGTCATTATAATTCCCCCATTTACTTATAAATAGCGTACGCTAATAGTTTATATGATTCATTATTTTTTTGCAAGTTTATATTTATTTTTTTATTTGGACTATTTCCGCTTCTGGTTTCTCACCCTCGCTAACTGTAAGAACAGCAAAAGTAGGGCCTTGCTCATCGCGAGGCAAAATGGGGCTCCCCGGATTGATAAGCAAAATATCACCAAACCATTTAACCATTGGGATATGCGTATGGCCAAAAACAGCAATATCTACCTCCAGCTTGCGTGCCCACCAGGCTATTTCATTGATTTGATAGCCATGCATATAATGGTGTCCATGCGTAAGCCAGATACGTTTGCCGGCAAGCGTAATTAATTCATCGATATTTGCTTTGCCATCAGCTGGATCAGTATTACCTGCCACAGACAAAAGCGGCAGTTTAGTTTCATACGCCAGAAACTTGCCATCCTGACTGTAGTCTCCCGTGTGAAACCAATAATCAACCGGTGGCGCCATTCCCAGCACAAGCCGCATAGCTTTTTTGCTGCCGTGAGTATCGCCTGTTATACCGATTTTCACTTTATCTTCTCCCACATCTCACATAATTTTTTAATAGCTTTTGCCCTATGGCTCACTTGATTTTTTTCTTCCATTGTTGCTTCGCCCAAACCTTTATGAAGTTCTGTTGACCAGAACAAAGGATCATAACCAAAGCCTTCTTCGCCCAATTTGTCATGCAGAAGCATGCCTTCGCAAATTCCTTCGGTTTCAGCCAATACTTTGCCGGCAGGATTTGCTACTGCAAGGGCGCAGCGAAAACGGCATGTACGTTTCATATGAAATTTCATTGTTTGTAAAAGCAGCTTGTTGTTAGCGTCGGAATCTGCTTCCTCACCGGCGTAGCGTGCAGAACGAACACCTGGTTCACCTTTCAGCGTCTGTACTTCAAGACCTGAATCATCAGCTATACATATTTTGCCAGTCATTTTTGCATAATAAAGTGCTTTCTGTCTTGCATTAGCGGCAAAAGTCTTGCCAGTTTCTTCCGGTGCCGGAATATCAGCACACTCTTTCAAGGATTTAAGCTCAACATCCATATCCTTCATTAGTTCTTTGAATTCCTTCAGCTTGCCTTCGTTCGTTGTTGCGATTATTAGTTCCTGCATTCTATTTACCTACCCGCTCCGCAATTTTTCCTAAAACTTCCTTTTGCTCTGCAATCAATTCTTTACAGCCTTTTTCACCAAGCTCCAGCATTTTCTTCAATTGTTTCTTATCAAAGGTATATTCTTCACCCGTACCCTGCAGTTCAACAAAATTGCCGCTGCCTGTCATGACAATATTCATATCTACTTGTGCGTTGCTATCTTCCTCATAACACAAATCAAGGATTTCTTCACCCTCCACAACGCCTACACTAATCGCTGCCAAAAAGTCCTTAATTGGGAATTTTTTGTCTTCAGGGCATACTTTGTTCAAGGCAATCACGAGAGCAACAAACGCGCCGGTAATCGAAGCAGTTCTTGTGCCGCCATCAGCTTGCAATACATCGCAGTCAATGGTAATTGATTTCTCACCTAAAGCCTCTAAATCCACAACACTGCGCAGCGAGCGTCCTATCAAGCGCTGTATTTCCTGCGTACGACCGCTTTGCTTGCCTTTAGCTGCCTCGCGTGAATTTCTTTGCTGCGTCGAGCGCGGCAGCAGTGAGTATTCTGCCGTTACCCAGCCTTTACCGGTTCCCGCCAAAAATCTCGGCACTTTTTCTTCAATAGACGCATTACAAAGAACACGCGTATTGCCCATTTCAATAAAAACTGATCCTTCCGGATAAATAACAAAGTCTTTGGTCATTTTTACAGGTCTTAATTGTTTGCTGGTTCTTCCATCTGTTCTATTCATTGTTTCCCCCTAAATGCTTTCAACATTTCCGTTTGATTTATTCTGTACAAAAACATATTGCCATTTTCCTGTCATTTTTTCCTTGAGAGCTTCATCATAGGCTTTTTGCCTGCATGAAGAGCAGTTATTTTCGTCAACTATTACTATAAAAGCATTCTGACTGCCGAAGCGGGTATTATCCGCTGCAGTACGAATGGTAAGATAGCCTCTGCACCTCCTGCAATAGTGAGCTGTCTCAATTTGCTCCTCACTAATACCTTCTTCATCATAATAAATATTTTTTTGTCTGCTCCAGGTTTCACCGCATTTTGCCAAAGCTTCGCTGCTGAGTTTCTGACGATTTGTCCATAAGTCGCCAATCTGCCTGATAAGCTCATCAACCCTGGCATTGCATTTATCTGCCTGTTTACGCAGATCGGTTTGATCAGGTTCAATAACATTGCTGTAATCAAGTTCAGCCATAGCCAGAATAATTCCCGTATTAACGTAAGGCAAAGCAGCTTCAACAGAATAGCCGCCTTCCAAAACGGCAATATCTGCTTTTAATTTATCTGCCAGCCTGGCATAGCCTTGAGCTGTTACTGACATGGAAGCCAACGGATCGCTGAAATGATTATCCTGCCCTGCAGAATTAATGATAATTTCAGGTTCGAAATCATCAAGTATCGGCCTGATTATACCATCAAAAAGCCTGTGCACACCTTCATCACCAGTACCCGGCAAAAGCGGCAGATTAATATTTGTGCCCAAAGCTGCAGGACTGCCTGCTTCATTTGGAAAACCTGAGCCAGGGTATAAAGTATGTCCATCCTGATGAAATGATATATAAAGCGTATCAGGATCATGATAAAAAATGTCCTGTGAACCATCGCCGTGATGAACATCTGTATCAACGATAGCAATCTTCTTAACACCATATTTTTGGCGCAAATAAGACACCATTATTGCCTCAATATTAATTACGCAAAAACCTCTGATACCATATACAACACGCATTGCATGATGTCCAGGCGGACGCACCAAGGCAAACGCGCGCTTTACTTCACCGCTCATTACTGCATCAGCGGCGGTCATACATCCACCTGCCGACACAAGGTGAGCAGGTGTTATTAAGCGCGAAATTGCAGGTATACCAATATGTACCCGCTGCAAATCGCAGATTTCCGCCAAACGCGGTTTATACTCCCTGATTTGTTCAAGGTCAAATAACCCTTCTTCGATAAGCTGATCTCTCGTGTACAACAAGCGTTCCTGTCTTTCAGGGTGCGTAGGACTGATCATCCAGTCAAAAGCAGGGAAAAATACAAGTCCCAAGTTCGATTTCAAAATGCCACCTCCCGACCTTTTACGGTATGGAGAATACCTGGTTTTAACTGCATTTTTAAATAAATAATCTTACCTGTAGTGTAGTAATTATGAATAGTCGGAAACTCCTCATATGCCATTATTTCTACCTTTTTGGCCTCCAGCTGCCACTTTTCAGCTTGTTCAAGTAACCAGGCTGCAAGAATTTCTTCGGCTGTAGTACGGGAAAACCCACGTTGAATTTTTTCACGAATCCCTGCTTCCGGAATGATATAATAACCCTCTGTAGTATCTACGCGCAACGTTGCGGTTAAAGTTGGGCGTGAAACAGCAGCACCAATGGCATTGGCTACCATCGCCCCGGCTGGAATTTCTACAGGAAGACCCATTTTCAGACCTAATACCGGAATGAGGCCAGGTGCAGCACCGCCGACACCAATTAATTTTTCCGGCACAAATTCGGTACCTTTAATTACGTCATTGACGGTATAAACTGGCTGCAAGTTCCATTCCTTTATCATTCCAGCGATAGTGTCCTCTATTTTAGTGACAGCCGCCAAAACGATCTGTTCCGCTATTGCTTCAACATTATCGTCAGATTCTGCAAAAAAACTCATGGCTGCATGAGCCTTGCTGGCATCGCCAAAAGAAACGCACCCCAGCGCGATCAAAGCATCTGATAAAGTTGGTTCCGTACCGCCTATGGCCATTGCCGGTCCAACCCGCTCCGGGCCAATGTCGAAACCTTTATCCGTCTTTTTGATCCGGCTATCACCGCCGAGACCAATAGAACGCATATGAAAAGCTCTGACAGACGTAGGATAACCAGCTATTTTTGCGCCTCTGTTTGCCAAAAGAGGAAGTCCGCCGCTCCAAAAAGCAATGTCTGTCGTAGTACCGCCGACATCAAGAGAAATCGCATTAACAGAAGGCACATCCAAAGCTTCAATCCCTAAGACACTTGCAGCCGGACCGGTAAAAACCGCTTCTACCGGTTGTTCCAAGGCTGCCGCCAAAGGAATTGTACCGCCATCAGCTTTTAATATTTGCACTTGCGCCCTAATGCCCCGTCTAAGGATACTCTCTTCAACCTGACCAATAAATTCTTTGAATTTATTATAGACAGCAGCAGAAAAATACGCAGAGTTTGTCCTTCTGACAAAATTAAGCTCTCCTGATATTTCAGAACCCATAAATATTTTTTTAAAGCCCATAGTTTTTAATTTTGCGCGCAGTTCTTGCTCATTT
>CAYLRW010000063.1:0-8557 GCA_964386405.1 uncultured Acidaminococcales bacterium
GGCGCTACAGAAAATCTGATGATGGCGGCGACAATGGCAGAGGGCGTTACCATTATTGAAAACGCTGCCCAGGAACCGGAAATTGTTGACTTGGCCAACTATTTGAATGTAATGGGTGCCAAGGTTCGCGGAGCCGGTACTAATGTGCTTCACATCAGCGGCGTCAAGGAGCTGAAGGGCGCTGAACACACTGTTATTCCTGACCGCATTGAAGCAGGTACATACATGGTAGCGGCAGCAATGACGCAGGGCGACGTGCGTGTGGAAAATGTTTTAACTGAGCATCTGAAACCTCTGATTGCCAAACTGAAAGAGGCAGGCGCGACTATTTACGAAGATATCGGCGGTGTTCGTGTCATCGGCAGTGAAAAAATCAAACCAATTACGATCAAAACGCTGCCTTATCCGGGTTTTCCTACAGATATGCAAGCCCAAGTAATGGCATTGATGACGATTGCCGATGGCCGTAGTTTTGTAACAGAAACCGTGTTTGAAAACAGGTTCATGCATGTTGAGGAACTTATCCGCATGGGTGCTGATATTCATACCGAAGGGCGTAGTGCCACTATTCAGGGTGTGCCCAAGCTGATGGGCTGTCAGGTACGTGCTACCGACCTGAGGGCAGGCGCGGCAATGATACTGGCTGGTTTAGTTGCTGATGGTATTACTGAGATAGGCGATATTTATCATATTGACCGTGGTTATGAAGAGATAGTTAACAAGTTATGCAGTTTAGGCGCTGATATCGAAAGACGCGATATCCAAAATTGATATGTTGGGAGAAGAATTTTTATGCAGCTGTTTAAAAGTGTAGACATAGGTGTTGATTTAGGCACAGCTAATATTCTTGTTTATCTGAAAGGCAGCGGGATTGTTTTACGCGAGCCTTCTGTAGTTGCTATTGATAGGAATACCAATAAGATCCTGGCTATTGGTGAAGAGGCAAAAACCATGCTTGGTCGCACACCGGGCAACATCGTTGCTATCAGACCATTGCGTGAAGGAGTAATTGCCGATTATGATATGACGCAGAGCATGTTGGAAAATGTGATTCAGCGGGTAGCAGGCAAGAGCCTTTTCTTCAAACCGCGTGTGGTAATTTGTATTCCTTCCGGTGTTACAACCGTTGAAAAGAGAGCAGTTTTGGAGGCAGCTATCCAATCTGGTGCTTCTAAAACTTACCTGGTCGAAGAGCCGATTGCCGCTGCCATGGGTGCAGGTCTGGAAATCAGTGAATCAAGAGGTGCGATGGTCGTTGACATCGGTGGTGGTACGACAGATATTGCCGTAATGAGTTTGGGCGGTGTCGTAGTAAGTGATTCTTTGCGTGTTGGCGGGGACAAGTTTGACGAAGCAATTGTACGTTTTGTTAAAAAGGAACGTAATGTTCTGATTGGTGAGCCAACAGCGGAAGAAATCAAAATAAAAGTTGCGACTGTTTTCAAAGGCAACAGGCAAACAGAGATTGAAGTGCGTGGACGTGATTTGGTGAGTGGTCTGCCGACGACGATCAAACTTACTTCTGATGAAATTTATAGAGCACTGAAGGAACCGGTTGCCACCTTGGTAAGCTGTGTGCGTTCCGTCTTGGAAAAGACGCCGCCGGAATTATCCTCCGACATCATCGACCGCGGTATCGTTTTAACTGGCGGTGGTGCATTGCTTGATGGAATGCCGGAACTTTTACAGGCAGAGACCGGCATAGCCACCATAGTTGCTGACAGACCGCTTGAATGTGTAGCTGTTGGAACCGGCAAAGTTTTATCTTCCTTGCAAAAATTAAAAGACAGCGTTGTAATGACGCACAATAAGAAATAATATAATATTGTTATTAATTAAGTACACAGCCTGCATCAGGCTGTGTATTGTCATTAGTGGAGGTAAAGATGCGCATAATAATATCATCTATGTTAGTTATTTTGTCCTTTTTGTTAGCTGTACCTTCGGAAGCAGCTCTCATCAGCAACTTACGGGTTGGAGCTTATACGGACAAAACGAGGATTGTTCTTGATTTGGATGCAGTGCCGCAATACTCGGAAATACTTTCCGGCAGCCAGCTTAGTATTAATATTGATGCAGATGTAAAACAGGAATATTTGCTTACGCCTAGAAGTGATTTCGTAAAAAAAGTTACGTCGCACAAAGATGGCCAAGGTAAAACAAAAATTACCATTGATCTGGCAAATACAGATGGCTCATACAAGATTTTTGCACTCAAAGCACCAAACCGTCTGGTTATTGATTTCTACAGATATGTGCTCAGCAAGCAAGTAACTGAAATAGATAAGGACCTGCGCTATATTTCTTGGCGCGATTATCAAAATGATAAACCCATCTGGCTCCATGTTTTGGAGATCGCACCACAAGGTGCGTACGAGTTGCGGCCAATTCTGGGCAAGGCAAATACCATCGACAAGGGAAGACTCTCAGCTGCGGTTCAGCAGACAGGTGCTTTTGCAGCTATAAACTCTTCTTATTTTGATAGTTCCAAGTGGATTGTTGGCAATTTGAAAATAGATGATAAGTGGGTTTCCTGTGATTTCACACCGCGTACAGCGCTTGTCATTGACCAGGCAGGAAAAGCAAAAATTATGCCGGACTTGTGTTATGAAGGACAAGCTGTAACAGGAAATGGCAAGAAGGCTGAAATAACCGGTATCAATAGGGAAAGACTGACTAATGATCTGATTATTTACAATAACTTTTATGGGGCAAGCACAGGTACTAATAAGTTCGGCAGAGAAGTAAGGATCGAGAAAGGCAAGGTTACAGAAATAGGTATTAACGGTAACATGGCCTTGCGGGAAGGCAGTCTCGTCCTTTCAGGTCATGGGAGCAGTGCAGAATATTTGCAGAAGCTGAAAGTTGGCAGCCGCATAGAAATTCGTCAGACTTTGGAACAGGCAGAGGCTGATAAAGCGAAACATGTAATTGGTGCTGGTCCTTTACTGGTTAGTAAGGGTAAACCTTCGGTAACGGCAGAGGAAGAACAATTTCCAGCTGACATCAAAATCGGCAGTGCCCCACGCACAGCCCTTGGCATCAAGGCAGATGGCAGTGTTATTCTTGTAGTTGCTGAAGGACGTTCCGCAGTAAGTGCAGGTTTGACTCTCAATGAATTGGCTGATTATATGTTAAAATTAGGTGCGCAAGATGCAATGAACTTTGACGGTGGCGGTTCCAGCGAGATGGTTTTGAATAAAAAGGTAATGAATAACCCATCTGATGGTTCTGAACGGCCAGTTCGTGCTGGACTGGGTGTTTTTCGTAATTAGGCACCTTGCCAAACAATAATGCGCATATTATAATGAAAGTAGGAGTATAGCTCTTAAAGATGGAAGGAGGGCACCCTGATGTTATTGCACAAAGAAAAATTTCACATGACGTTTGTTACTATATTAATGTTGGTAGGCTTGGTATTTTTCGCCGCTGCGTTACCGGCAGTACAAGCGAATGCAAGTAATGCTTCCACGGTAGCACAGGTCAGCAGTCTGAATGGCACAGTCGTTGCCGATGGTCTTGTAACAATCGGAACACCGGTCAAAGAAGGACAGGTTCTTGTGATGGTGAAAACATTTGCCGGTAATGCACCGGCAGCAAGGGCTAGTATCGATGGCACTGTTGCCGAAGTAATGGTTGTTCCAGGCTCGGAAATTACTGCCGGACAGATTGTGGTAACGATTAAGCCTTAACAAGGCAAAAAATAAAAACCGGCGCGCATGTTGTGCGTCGGTTTTTGAACATTATGAGGTTATTATGAGAAAAACGCATTTATCATTCTTTTTTTTGTTTTTTTTATTTTTTTTTGCACAAGCTGTTTCAGCTGCTACACCGATCATCACTGTGGATGAACTGCGCCCAGGTATGCACGGTATAGCCAAAACAGTCATCAGCGGGGCTGATATTGAAACTTTTGACGTAGAAATTCTTGGTGTTACCGGTTCACAAGCTGAAGGCCATAGTATTTTGGTCAAAGCTTCCGGCGATCTTATTGAGCGTTCAGGCGGGATAGCTCAAGGCATGAGCGGCAGTCCTGTCTATATTAACGGGCGTTTGGCAGGTGCTGTTGCTTACGGTAAAGCATTTTCTGATCCGGATTATTGCTTTTTGACACCGATTGAAGAAATGCTTGCGATGTTTGAAAAAACTGATCCGCGTCCATCAGCTTTTTTACCGAAAAATTCGCCTTTAATGGCTAGCGGCTTTACCGCTGAAGGCATGAAGTATCTTACGGAAAAGTTGGCAGCTTTGGATTTGAAACCATTAGCTGTTCCTTCCGGGCAGAAGGAAATTGATAATGTCCAGCTGGAACCAGGCAGTTCGGTAGGTGTTGAGCTTATTCGCGGCGACATCAGACTGGGAGCTATCGGTACAGTAACCTGGATGGATGACGATGGCAGGATTTTGGCCTTTGGACATCCCTTTCTGCAGCGCGGCGATGCAGATTATTTCATGACTAATGCCTGGATTTTTGCCTCCATTCCTAATGTTGAGAGTTCCTATAAGGTAGGTGCATTGGGTAATGCGGTCGGGGCAATCACCCAGGATAGATCCGTAGGCATTGCAGGTAAAATGAACAAATATCCGCACATTATCCCTATGTTTGTTTCGGTGACGGATACGGATCGCGGAATTAATAAGAGCGCAACGGTACAGATGGTTACCGATGAAGCCCTTGTACCGCTGATGCTTGATGCAGTCTGTTTTAACACTGTCAGCGCAACCACTGACCGTAACGGCGGCGGCACGGCGAGAGTAAGCTTCCGCATTTCTGCACGCGGTGAGAACAGTGGCGAGATTACTATCAGTAGAGAAAATATGTTTTATAATCCTAGCAATCTGGCTAAAGCAATCAACGGTGAACTTGTTTACGTCAGCGACCTGCTCATGAACAATAAATTTGAAAAGGTTACGCTTTTCGATGTCAATGTCAATATTGAAGCAACTTCAAAGTGTGATGTGGCTGAAATAACTCGTGTTAATGTCCTGAACGGTCAGGTAAAAGCTGGTGAGAATGTTACTTTAGAAGTAGAGTTCCAGCCATACCGCAGTGCAAAATTCACCAAGACCTTTGATTTTAAAGTGCCTGCTAATCGTAAAAAGGGGCCGTTGTCTTTAATTGTACGCGGTGGTGCGTCTTCAGCTTGGTTGGCTACTGTTTTACAAAAGCAGCAGTCAGCTGATGTTGTGCCTAAGCAGGATGATAAGAAGACACTGAACGATTTCCTGCGAGATTTTAATGACTACGACAAGAATAATGAAATGATAATAGATGTAATGCCTAATACAGGTGCTTCGGCGCAAACCAAGAACAATGAGAAATCTGCCGAAGACCAAGCTGCTCTGACTATTAAGGCGCTCTTCAAGGGAAGCAAGGCAAAGGAAAAATATCCCGTCGATTTTATTGTTGACGGCGAAACTGAAGTGACGGTACAAGTCGTTCAGTAAAATTGAATGCAAAGCAAAACTGTGATATTCTTAAAGAGTATCACAGTTTTTTTGTATTAAATTGCAGGTAAATTCTTTTTTATCTTGAATTATACCCATGTAATAGTTATTTTTTAATTACCGGGTTGAAATATGGGGGATACTACAGTGTTGACAGCTTTCAGTGAACGTTTGGGCAGATTAATATTGCGTTCTTGTGCCAGTACAGGCCGCATTGTGATATTATTTTTTGATACCTGTGCGAGGCTGCGTCATGCTGATTTGCGTGAAACCATCAGACAAATGGCTAGATTGGGAGCAGATTCGCTGCCAATAGTGCTGATGACGATTATGTTTACAGGTATGGTCCTCGCTGTGCAGACTTCTAAAGAATTTGTACGTTTTGGCGCTGCGTCATCTGTTGGCGGTGTGGTAGCTATCGCTATGGGACGTGAGCTGGCACCGGTTTTGACAGGTGTGGTCGTAGCAGGCCGCGTAGGTGCAGCCATTGCCGCAGAGATAGGCACGATGAAAGTCACGGAACAGATTGATGCTCTCCGTGTGATGGCTACTAATCCTACTACTTATCTCGTTGTGCCCCGCTTTTTGGCAGCGGTATTGATGATGCCGATTCTGGTTGTCTTTGCTAATGCGATCGGCAGTATTGGCGGTTGGCTGGTAGCAACAAACTATGCAAATATCAGCAGTTTTACCTATACCAATTCCATTAGGGTTTTTATGGAGCCTTTTGATATGGTCGGCGGCATGATTAAAGCTGCCGTTTTCGGTGCAATTATTGCAATTGTCGGCTGTCATAAAGGACTGCATACCAGGCAGGGTGCCGAGGGTGTAGGCATCTCAACCACGGCTGCTGTTGTATTATCTATTATTTTGATCTTTATCAGCAATTATTTCCTTTCTATAATCCTTTTCGTCAGCGGAGGTAAGTAAGTGTCTGGCTATGTTATTGAATTCCAAAATGTGAATATGGTTTTTGGTAAAAAAGCAATTTTGAAAGATGTTTCTTTTACTGTCAGTAAAGGCGAAACACTTGCTGTTATTGGCCCTAGCGGCAGCGGTAAAAGTACGATATTACGCTTGCTTATAGGCTTATTGGAGCCGACAGAGGGCAAGATACTTATCAATGGTCAGGATGTAAGCCAGTTTGATGAAGATCACTGGAATGTACTGCGCCAAAAGATGGGGATGGTCTTTCAATATTCTGCTCTTTTCGATTTTTTGACTGTCGGCGAGAATGTGGCTTTTGGTCTGCGGCAGCATACTGAATTGAGTGAAGCAGAAATTCAGAAGATTGTTGCAGAAAGGTTGGAACAGGTTGGTTTGCCTGGCACACAGGCTGCTTATCCTGCTGAGCTTTCCGGCGGCATGAAAAAAAGAGTCAGTCTGGCCAGGGCAACAGCGCTGCAACCGGGAATAGTCCTTTATGATGAACCGACAGCCGGGCTGGACCCGATTATGTCGGAGAATATTAATGAACTGATAGTGAAGACCAGACAAAACATGGGAGTGACTTCGATTCTGGTTACGCATGATATGCATTCTGTTTTTAAAGTTGCCGATAGAATTGCTCTTCTATATGATACGCGGATTGATGCCATGGGTACAGCTGAAGAAATTAGAAATAATCCGCATCCAGTTTTACAACAATTTATTAATGGACAGAATTTACCGCATAAGGGAGAAGGGGGGCAGACCAAAGAATGAAAGGAACCAGTGAAGTAAAAGTAGGGGCAGTGGCACTGGGCGCTTTGGCTATTTTTATCGCAATTATCTCCTTCTTGGGAACTTTTTCCTTTGCCGGCAGCGGGTATAGGATGTCAGTTCTTTATGACCAGGTAGGCGGACTGAAAGAAGGCCATGTGGTTCGCTATGCAGGTGTCGACATTGGCACTGTCAGGGCTGTCAATGTGGACGGTAATAAAGTGCACGCTGTTTTGAAGATTAAGGAAGGCATCAAGATACCGCAAGGTTCTAATTTCTCTATTGGATCTGACGGTATGTTGGGAGAAAAATTTGTCGCTATTTTGCCGCCTGCCAAAATGGATGGCCGGTATATTGAACCAGGCGAGGAAGTGCAGGGCACTCAGGGCGGAGGACTTGATGAATTTATGGCATCTTCGGCAAAGGTCCTTGAAAAAGTTGAAGGCATTGCTGACGCCTTGAATAATGTGCTGGGCGACAAGGAAGTGCAGAAATCAATGCGTGATGGTTTCCTTAATGCACGCGATATCAGTACTAATCTCAATACTTTCAGCAGGGTTATGGCGGAAACAGCAGTCGACAACCAGAAGGATATGACTATCATGATCAGCCAGCTGAGTCAGATGGCTGAACGCATGAACAGCGTGGCAACCCATATGGATAGTATCATGACCGGAGCTGACAACAATGGCCAAAGCGGCAAAGATTTGGCTGCAATGGCTCAGAATTTGGCAACTGCAAGTGCACGTGTCGAGAAAATGACAGGTACCCTAGAGAAAGTCGTTACGGATCCGAAAACAGAAAAGGATTTGCGAGCGACCTTGCAAAATGCCAAAGAAACCAGCGAAAAGGCTAACCGCATGCTGACCACTTTGGAAACGGCACGTTTCCAGACAGAAGCGCTTTATAACGAAAAAAACAGCGACTGGCTGAGTAATATGGGAGTAACACTCAGACCTAAAGATAACAGTTTTGTATATTTTGGTGCCTATGATATAGGTTCTAGAAACAAACTCGATCTGCAGTTTGGTCATGATATAGATGATTTTTCTATGCGTTTAGGCTCAATGCAGGGTAAATTGGGAGTGGGTTTTGATTATAGGGTAAATAATTCTTTGAAGCTTTTTACGGATGTCTATGACTTTGATGAAACGAAGGTGAAAGTTGGCGGTGAATATATGTTCAGTCCGAATTTGTCTTTGATTGGTGAAAGCATGGATGTGACAGGGCGAGGCTCAGACAGCGCCTATGTCGGTGTTCGTACTTATTTCTAATTCAGGTTTAGAAACTGATGGCGGTCATGTTGAGGGCAGTCGAGACAGCTAGTTTCAGGAAGTATTGTCAATGGGCAAAGAGCTCCTCTGGCCCCTTCCACACGCGACAATTCGCCAGCGAAGCAGGCGGTCGC
>CAYLRW010000064.1:0-8330 GCA_964386405.1 uncultured Acidaminococcales bacterium
ACTGCGAAGTGTCCCCTTTGGTCTTTTTTGCTAAATTTTGTCGTTTATTTTTTTTAACTGATCCCCATTACAGAAATGATCATACGTGTCAGGAACATTGAGAGGACGGCATCGATGATAGGAATGGCGATAATCAGCGGATGATGTTTAGGGTTTGTACCGGAAGTGACGACGCAGCGGACGAAGTGACCAATCAGTGTGCCCATGGTGATGGTTGCCGGGAAGAGAATGGTTGCCTGTACTGCATTAATTGTACCATCGGCATAGAGAGTAGCGGCAGTAGCAGCACCAGCCGCTTTAGCAAAGAAGGCGGAAATTAAAGCGATGATTGCTTCGCCTGGTAAACCGAAGAGCGCCATGACGGGAGCGATGACATTACCGATGATGGTCATTAAGCCGGTGATTTTCAAGAATAGGATCAAAACGTAAGCAACAATCATCGCAGGGATAATCTTTTCTACGCCAAGATAAAAACCATTTTTTGCTCCGAAGATGAATTCTTCTAAAAGGGTGCGTTTAGTTTGTAATGCTGTAGTATCAGGTGTGCTCATCAGGCATTGCCTCCTTGAATATTTATTTCAGAAACAGTTTCGGTCTGACGGGCTAAATAGAACCTTACGATATTAGCACCTATGATTTTGACGATGATTTCTACGGCTAGGATAATGCCGACTGGCAGCACAGCAATACCGAGAAGTGGGGCACCGCAGTCAAAAGTGTTGGTTACAACGCCGGAAGCCGCATATTGGTAGGCTACGAAGATACTGCGTTCCTTGTCATTGATCTGACCGTTTTCATACATTTGTTTGGTCAAGGCAGCACCGACGTCAGTGCTGGTCATTGAGCTGACCAGTGGCAGCCCGCAGACGCCAGGAAGACCCATTAAAGGTTTTAAAATAGGTCTGACAAGTCTTTCGGCGGCTAGGAGCGCTCCGAGAGATTCCACTACGCGAATGAGACCTAGGGCAAACATTACGGTTGGAATTAAGGAAAGGCCGAACATAAAACCTTCACGTGCACCGATACCGCCTTTGCCTGTAAAGTTTTCGGCACCGATTTTACCGAATTTACCAATTAGTACCTGAAAGTCGATGGCGCTGAAAGCACCGGCATTGGCAAGCACTCCTGAGAAGGAGAGGGCGATGAAGATAAAGGACAACCATCCTCGCCAGGTCAATTTGTGTTCAAAGTCTTTCTGTTGTGTGAATTCCATTATTATGCCTCCCTGTTTTTTATTTAGTGTTAATTTTTAAGAGGATTGCTATCAATAACTTTGCTCTGCTAAATAAGGATTCGACAATGGCAAATTCTTCATCAGTGTGATTGCGCCCGCCTTGCACGCCCATGGCGCAGCAACTGGCAATACCAACGGCAGTCGTATAACCGGAGTCAGAAGCACCACCGACAGCCTTGGCCGAGAGTTCGCCGAAACCTTCTTCAGCGCTAACAGCCTTCACGAAATCGAAGAGCTGCATGGATTCATCTAAACGCAGCATGGCGTTGAACTCTAAAATCTCAGAAAATTTGGTAGTAGTGCCTTCGATGTAAACTTTGTCAGCGATTTGCTGCAGTTGTTTTTTGACCGCCGGTAGATAAGAAGAATTTTTGAAGCGCATATCACAGATGATTTTGCAGTAAGCCGGAGTTGCATTGCAGACTGTACCGCCAGTAATGACGCCGACATTGAAGGTATTGCCTTTTTCCCAATCAGTTAGGTTTTCAATGTCGAGTATTTTGTGGGCCATTTCTTTGATAGCGCTGCGACCGTTTTCCGGGTCATTGCCAACGTGTGCTCCTTTGCCGAAGACTTCCAGCTGAAATTGGAACATGCCTTTGCGCTCAACGACAATCCCGTTATCCGGAAAGCCGGTTTCAAAATTGAAGGAGGCGAAGGCTCCCTGTGCTTCTTCCATTATTCTGATAGGCGCTTCGCTATTTGCGTGACCGACTTCTTCATCACCAAGCAGGATTACTTTGACAGGATGCTTGTCCCAACCACATTCCTTAAGGGCTTTCAAAGCATAAGACAGAATGACGATGCCGCCTTTCATATCAAGTACACCGGGACCGTAGGCCTTGCCGTCCTCAATCTTAAAAGGACGTTCAGCGGCGGTTCCATATTTAAAAACGGTATCCATATGACCTGTCAGGATGATGAAAGGTTTGCTGCAGTCACCGAATTCGCTGACCAGCATGTTGCCGGCATCGGCAAATTTATGAATCCTGTTTTTACCGCCTATTTCGGTAAAGAAGTTTGCCAGCATACTGCCAATTTCGTCAACACCTTCCTTGCAGCCTGGGCCACATTCAATATTAACCATGGTTTGCCAAAGCTTCAGCATATTATCCTTATTGTCGTCGATGCTTGCATATGCTTTTTGTTTCATGTCCACGAGAAAATCACCCCTTTTTTGAAAATAAAAAAAGCCGCCTGATTGACTTGTCGTTAGTCAATTAAGCAGCATTGCTTTTTAAAACAAGAAGTTTTTATTTGCCTAATAGTAAAACATATTGAATGTAGTGTCAAGAAATAATGAAATATTTTTACGATTGTATACAGTATACTTTCGATAATAATGTTTATTTTTTAGAATTCGGGTGTTATATTAATGCTATGAAAAATAACATACGCTTAGACGAATGCATTAAAAAAAGTTTATCAGAAAGTATCAGCGATTCTTTGCGGAGCGCGATTATGACAGGAAGCTTGACTGAAGGAACTCAGATCAAGCAGGACCACATGGCGCAGCAATTCAATGTAAGCATCAGCGTCATCAGGGAAGCCCTGAAAATTTTGGAAGGAGAGGGTTTGGTAGAATTCCTGCCTAATCATGGGGCCGCTGTCGCAAAACTTTCTTCCGAGGAGGCTTTGGATATCTTTGCTATCCGTGTCTTATTGGAGACGGAGGCTTTGGCACTTTCGGTACCTCGGCTGACAGCAGAAGACTATCAGGAACTAGAGGCAGTACTGGTTGAAGAGGGGACTTGCACAGAGCCGCAGCGTTATAACGAATTAAACTCTTTGTTTCACGAACATCTTTATAAGTACTGCACTAATAAACGCTTAAATGATCTAATCAGGCTGCAGCACAACAACGTAGGCAGATATTTGGTCTTTTATTTGGACAAAATGGAGTTTAAACAGCAGTCTGACAGAGAACATTTGCAGCTGCTTGAGGCCTGCAAGGCAAAAGACATTACGCGAGCCAAGAAATTATTAAAACAGCACATGCAAAAAGCTGGCAAGCAACTTGCTGCTTTTCTGCGAAAATAAAAATAGATGCTGAAGAAGGCAAAATGGGGGATTTAACATGACAACACAACGTATATTGGATTTCAAGAAGGAATACATTGACACGAGGCCTTCCATCAGCAGCCAGCGTGCGAAGATTTTCACGGAATCACACAAGGCAACAGAGGGCGAAGCAGTCATTATCAGACGCGCCAAAGCTTTTCGTGACGTCTGCCGTCAAATCGATATTTCAATCTTTAAGGATGAATTGATCGTTGGCAGCATCGGTGAATTCAGACGCAGCGGCATTATTTGCCCGGAATACTCTTGGCAATGGGTCGATGAAGAAATGGATAATTTTGCGGACAGAACTCAGGATCAGTACAATATCAGTGAGAACGATAAAAAGGTACTGCGCGAAGAAATTTTTCCCTATTGGCAGGGCAAATCACTAGAAGAGACTTATTTGGCGCGACTTGATAAAGCAACGGCCAAAGTTTTGGTTGATACCGGCATCGTCGACAACGATTCCAAGTGGCGCAGTGCTGTTGGTGAAATTACTGCTGACTATACCGATTTAGTCTTCAAAAAAGGTTTTGCCGGCTTTTGGCAAGAAGCAGAAGCGAAGCTGGCAGAGCTCGCGCCTGTAACCCCGGAAAACATCGAAAAAATTGAATTCTATACTGCGGCTGCCATAGTTTCTGAGGGGATTATTACTTTGGCTAATCGTTACGGCGAAAAAGCGGCAGTAATGGCGGTTGATTGCAGTGATGCAAAACGCAAGGCTGAACTCGAAGAGATTGCTGCTGTTTGCAAGGTTGTACCGGCAAACCCGCCGACAACCTTCAGGGAAGCAATTCAATGCGTCTGGTTCACGCAATTGGGTTCAATTTTATCTGAGAACTCATTGGCGCTCAATCTGGGACGCTTTGACCAATACATGTATCCTTTTTATGAAAAAGACGTGGCGGCAGGTATTTTGACGCGCGAACGTGCTTTAGAGTTGATTGAGGCGCTGTGGCTGAAATTGTCAGAATGGGTATGGGCGATTTCCAGTAATACGGCGCAATTCTTTGCCGGCTATAATTCTTTCCAGAATCTTACGGTTGGCGGCCGCAAAAGAGATGGCAGCGATGCTACTAATGAGGTTTCCTATCTGTGTTTGGAAGCGACAGAAAAAGTAAAAACCCACCAGCCTGGCCTCAGCGTGCGTATTCACCCAAACTGTCCGCCGGAGTTTATGATGGCGGTATGCAAGTTGATCAGCTGCGGAACTGGTTTCCCGGCTGTGCATAATGACCGCGCGGGCTACGAGATGCTGCTGGCGGCAGGACTGGAACCTGAGGATGCCCGTGACTGGAGCAACTGTGGCTGCGTGGTACCGCATTTCCGCAAAATCGGCGAATGGACTTCCGCCGCGAATATCAATCTGGCGGCAGCGATGGAATTTACGATGGGGAATGGTATTCATCGTCTGAGCGGCGAAAAACTCGGTTTGGACAGCGATTTAGCTGAAGCCGCTGCCTACGAAGATTTCAAAGAACTATTCCTCAAACAAGTAAGCCATCTGATCAGAGTCGCTGTGACCGGCAGTCTTGTCTGCCAGCGCGTGCATGCAGAAATCGTGCCAAGACCTTATCTTTCCATGCTGGTTGATGGCTGTATGGAAAAAGGCAAGGATCTCAGCAAAGGCGGCGCTAAGTATTGTCTCGCACCTGTTTTGACCGGGATTGGCCTGGCGGATGCTGCGAATGCTTTGGCGGCTATCAAAAAACTTGTTTTTGAAGACAATAAATATACACTGGCGGATTTTGTAGCCGCCATGGATGCCGACTGGGTGGGTTATGAAAAAATGCGCAAGGACGTGCTTGCCTGCCCGAAATATGGCAATGATGATGATTATGTAGACAGCATTACATCTGATCTTTCGGATTTTTATCATCACGAAATCCATCAATACACAGATTTGTTCGGCGCACCATTTAACTCTGCTTTTATGGGCATTTCCAACTATATTCCGGCTGGCAGCGTAGTCGGTGCTACACCGGAAGGCCGTAAAGCCGGTACACCGCTGACTGAAGGTGTTTCCCCGCATGCCGGTACGGATGTGCTCAGCCCGACAGCAGCCCTCAAGAGTGCCGGTAAAATCAATCAGGATATACACAGTGGTGGTACGCTGGTCAATATCAAATTGTCACCGGAGTTATTAAAAACTGACCGTGGTCTCGCTAATCTGGCAGCAATGATTCGCAGTTATTTTGCTCTCGGCGCTTTCCATGTACAATTCAATGTTATTTCACCGGAAGTACTGCACAAAGCGCAGGAGAAGCCAGAAGAATATCGTGACCTTCTGGTGCGTGTGGCGGGTTACAGCACGCAGTTTGTCAATCTGTCCAAAAATGCGCAGGATGCAATAATCGAAAGAACGACTTATGAAACCATGTAATATTTTCCAATTGCAGCGTTTGTCTGTGAATGACGGCGAAGGTATCAGGACGACGGTCTTTTTCAAAGGCTGCGCCCTGCGCTGCCAGTGGTGTGCCAATCCTGAATCCTGGTCTTTTGATGCGCAACTGATGTTTTTCCCCCATAAATGTACTGGCTGCGGGAACTGCATTGCTGTTTGTAAGCAGGAGGCCAATGTACGAAATAATGAGGGTGCAGTCAATTTCATTTCCAGCAGCTGCGTGAATTGCGGCGAGTGCCTTGCGGTTTGCTCGGCAGATGCCAGACAAGTAATGGGCGAAGAGCTGACGATTGATGAGGTAATGAGGCAGTTAAAGAAAGACTATATCTTTTATCTGGAATCCGGCGGCGGTGTTACCTTTTCCGGCGGCGAACCCTTCTTGCACCCAGAATATTTGCGGCTGCTGAATGACAAATGTCATCAGCTTGGCATTAATACGGCTGTTGAGAGCTGTGCTTATTTTGATTTCGCAGCTTGTCAGGATATCATTGCGAATATCGATCAGCTTTTCTTTGATCTTAAAATAATGGACAGCACCAGGCACAAGCAATATACCGGCGTAACTAACGAACGCATCTTGGCTAATATTGAGGCAGCGTCAAAAATCAATGACAATATTATCATTCGTGTGCCAGTCATCACAGGCGTCAACGACAGTGCAGAAAACATGTTGGCACTTGCGAGATTCTTGCGCGAGAAAACTTCGATAAACAGAGTTGAACTATTGCCTTACCACAAGCTGGGACTCGAAAAAATGACAGCATTAGGTATGCCGGCGGTGGTTTTTGAAACGCCTTCGGAGACGAAAATGGGTGAATTAAATTTGCTGCTGGCTCGTGAAGGTATAATGACAGTTAGTTTTAAATGAGGAAGCGGCCAAAGGGGAATATTCTCTTTGACCGCTTTTGGCAATTATCGGCATGTTTTTCCTGTTAGCATATTTCATGTGGGTGTGTCATAATAAAAGTGCCTAATTAAAGGTATTTTTAGATAGATCGAGTTTATTGAGGGGTGCAGGTCAATGGATGGTTTACAAAAAATTTTAAACGGTATTGTCCAATTTAAACGTGAAGATTTTGAACAGCACAAGGAACTTTTTCATAATCTGGGTACGTCACAAAAACCACATACTCTTTTTATCGCTTGTTCTGATTCACGGGTGGATCCCAATTTGATTACTAAAACGTTGCCGGGAGAACTTTTTATTATCCGCAATATAGCCAATCTGGTGCCACCGTATCGTGCAACAGCCGAATTCGTGGCGACAACTGCCGCTATTGAATATGCGGTAGTTTTCCTGGAAGTAGAGCATATTATTGTCTGTGGACATTCAAATTGCGGTGGCTGCAATGCCTGTCTGAGACCGCCTGAATACTTGGAAGCTGCTCCCCATACTAAAAAATGGCTGGAGTTGGCCCATCCTGTTCGTGACAGGGTACTGGAAACCTTAAGCGATAATGAGCCGGCAGCCAGAGAATGGATGATGGAGCAGGAGAATGTCGTCGAGCAATTGAAGCATCTTTTGACTTATCCGTATATAAGGGAGAAAGTCAAAGCGAAAAAACTTACTTTAGACGGCCTGCATTATATTATTGAGACTGGCGAAGTGTTCAGGTATGACTGTAAAGAAGCAAGATTTATTTTGGCAAACGGCTGAAGGTATGGTTAGGAAATACTCACGCAAATCTGTTATTAAAAAACATAAATAAATATTGCCTGGCCAATAAAAAATCCCTTCGCCGGAAACGTGATGACAACTTGCAGTCAACTCATGTCCAATCCAAGCGAGGGATTTTTATTTTTTAGTTCCTTTGTAAGAATGCCAGTGCTGCGCTTCGAAATTTATCTTTAGCGGTCCACATAAGAGGGTGATCACCTTCATTCACGAGATAGAGCTCCGCTTTTTCGATTTGGCGTACCATATCAAGCATGTCGTCACCAAAATAGGGTACATACTCCTCTTCACGCAAACCGCCACAGAGGAGGACAGGGCAGCTGATATTATCAAGTTTATCTTTGAAAACATGACCATTGGCAGCGATATCAAGCATTATGCCATTGTCTTTTTGAACGACTTCAAACCAATCGTCACCGTGGGCTTTTTTCCAAAAATCTATTTGTGCCTTGTCTGGAATATTGCGGGTTTCAACGCATAGGCGCAGCATATCGTCATATTCGTAATCAGTCAGTTCACTGTCTGCAATAATTGAAGTCACTATTTCTGGATGTTTTGCGGCAAGCAGCATAGCAACAGCAGTTCCGCCGCTGCAGCCTATGATGTGAGCAGATTCTTTGTCAAGATGCTTGATCAGGTTGGCAGTATCTTCGGCGGCCTCTGACCACCATTCACGTGTCCAGTCACGGAGCCGGTCTGATTTGCCGGTACCCCAGAAATCTAGGGAAACAGTGTGAAAATATTTACTGAAGTATTCGATGTCATCAGAATGATTAGCGGAAGAAGCTGTATTGCCAGGCAGAATCAAGAGCAGATCGCCTGTGCCTTTTTCTCTGTAATGTAGTTTATGACCGTTGCTGTAAAAATATGGCATCTTAATCACCTCACAATATATGTTTCCACATAATTTAAGAAACTCCTTGCAGACAAAAACACCACTTTTCACAAAAATTGTG
>CAYLRW010000065.1:0-8150 GCA_964386405.1 uncultured Acidaminococcales bacterium
GCACCCATGCCAACAGTAAAGTGGTTGCCATATTTGTCGTAGTTCTCGATGTACTCTGCTTCAGTTAAAAGTTGTTTCTTGGTAAGAGGAGTTTCACCCGGATCAAGTACAATATAATTTGCAAAATAAAGAACCTTTTCCAAAGAGCGTTGTCCAATATCAAGGATGGAACCCATACGGCTCGGGATTCCCTTAAAGTACCAGATGTGAGAAACCGGTGCAGCCAATTCAATATGGCCCATACGGTCACGGCGAACTTTGGAACGAGTTACTTCAACGCCGCATTTGTCACAAATAATACCCTTATAGCGAATTCTCTTGTACTTACCGCAATGACATTCCCAGTCTTTTGTTGGTCCAAAGATTCTTTCACAAAACAAACCATCGCGTTCAGGCTTTAATGTTCTGTAGTTGATTGTTTCAGGTTTGCGCACTTCACCATATGACCAATCTCTGATTTGTTCCGGTGAAGCCAGACCGATACGCATTGAGTCAAAATTATTTACGTCCAACAAGAATCGATCGCTCCCTTCTACTCAAAATCATCTTTGGAACCATTATGATCTTCAGTGGTCCCATCGAATTCTTCTTTGTCATCATAATTATCAAGGCTGATATTGCCAACATCAGCAATTAAATCAAGATCGTCGTTTACTTCACCATTTTCGCTTTCCGCAAAATCCTCATTCTTTTCAGTCGGAGGAGCGGCAGGCATTTCGCCGGCAAGATTCAAATCAAGCTCACGAGCAGTTTCAGCGATATCTTCATCATTGTCGCGCATTGAAATCTCTTCTTCATCCTCGTTAAGAACTTTAATATCAAGACCGATACTCTGCAATTCTTTAACAAGTACTTTGAAGGACTCAGGCACGCCAGGTTCAGGAATGTTTTCGCCCTTAACGATAGCTTCGTAAGTTTTAACACGACCAACAACATCATCGGACTTAACGGTAATGATTTCCTGCAAGGTATAAGCAGCACCATAAGCTTCAAGTGCCCAAACTTCCATTTCACCGAACCTTTGTCCACCGAATTGTGCTTTACCACCAAGAGGTTGTTGGGTAACCAAAGAGTACGGGCCAGTAGAACGCGCATGAATCTTATCATCAACAAGATGATGCAGCTTCAGCATGTAAACGCAGCCTACAGTGACCTTATTATCGAAAGGCTCACCGGTACGGCCATCGTAGAGAACAGTCTTGCCGCTAGGATCAACGTCTGCCAAGGCCAAAGTATCCTTTAAGTCTTGTTCATGCGCACCGTCAAATACCGGAACCGCCATCTTAACAGCATGTTCAATAACTTCAGGCATACCATATTTATCAGTATCATAATCAGCTTGTTTTAATTGTTCAGCAAGAGCAGTATCGCCGGCTTCAATTTTCAAACCAAGAGCGCAGGCAGCCCAGCCTAGATGTGCTTCCAGAATTTGTCCGATATTCATACGGCTCGGTACGCCCAACGGATTGAGCACAACCTGAACAGGCTGGCCATTAGGCAGGAACGGCATATCTTCACGTGGCATAATGCGGGAAACAACACCCTTGTTACCATGACGGCCTGCCATCTTATCGCCTTCAGAAATCTTACGTTTCTGAGCAATGTGTACACGTACCTGCTCGTTAACGCCAGGTGGCAGTTCATCGCCGTTTTCGCGGGTGAACACTTTCACACTGACAATTTTACCAGCTTCGCCATGCGGAACACGCAGAGAGCTATCACGGACTTCACGTGCTTTTTCACCGAAGATGGCACGTAACAGGCGTTCTTCAGCAGTCAGTTCGGTTTCACCTTTTGGTGTAACTTTACCAACAAGAATGTCGCCAGGACGAACTTCAGCACCAATACGGATTATACCGCGTTCATCAAGATCCTTCAGCGCCTCTTCAGCAACATTCGGAATATCGCGGGTGATTTCCTCGGCACCAAGTTTAGTGTCGCGTGCGTCACAATCGTATTCTTCAATATGGATAGAAGTGAAAACATCAGCTTTAACCAGGTCTTCACTAAGCAAAATAGCATCTTCGTAGTTATAGCCTTCCCAAGGCATATAAGCAACGATAACATTATGGCCAAGAGCAAGTTCGCCGTGGTCAGTAGCAGGACCATCAGCCAATACCTGACCTTCTACGACAGCTTCACCCTTTTTAACTATCGGTCTTTGATTAACACAGGTTCCCTGATTAGAACGTTTGAATTTCAAAAGTTCATAAACATCGGTGCCTTTCGCGCCCTGGACACGAATTTCGTCAGCAGCAACGCGAACTACAGTACCTGCATTTTTAGCCAGAATACATACGCCGGAATCGACAGCAACTTTGTATTCCATACCAGTTCCGACAACAGGAGATTGCGTGCAAAGAAGAGGTACCGCCTGACGCTGCATGTTCGCACCCATCAAAGCACGGTTAGCATCATCGTTTTCCAGGAACGGAATTAACGCAGTTGCAATAGAAACAACCTGTTTAGGAGAAACGTCCATATAGTCAGCCTGCTCAGCTGGAATGGAAAGAACTTCATTTTGATAACGAGCAGTTACACGCTCATCAAGGAAGGTGCCATCTTCAGCCAAAGGTTCATTAGCCTGAGCAATAACGTACTCGTCTTCTTCGTCTGCCGTAACATAAACAATTTCGTCCGTTACCTTACGATTTTTCTTATCAACCTTACGATATGGGGTTTCCATAAAACCGAAGCGGTTGATTACAGCAAAAGTTGACAGTGAACCAATCAAACCGATGTTCGGACCTTCAGGTGTCTCAATAGGACACATACGGCCATAGTGGGAGTGATGAACGTCGCGGACTTCATAGCCTGCACGCTCACGGCTGAGTCCACCAGGTCCGAGTGCTGACAATCTACGCTTATGCGTAAGCTCCGCCAAAGGATTGTTTTGGTCCATGAATTGTGACAACTGACTGGAACCAAAGAATTCTTTAATAGCAGCCACAACCGGACGAATGTTAATCAGAGCTTGTGGTGTAATAACCTCAATATCCTGAATTGTCATTCTTTCTTTTACAACACGCTCCATACGGGCAAGGCCAATACGGAATTGATTTTGCAGTAATTCACCAACACTGCGGACACGACGGTTGCCAAGATGATCAATGTCATCAGGATTGCCGAGACCATCCATCAGGTTCAACAGATAACCAAAGGAAGCAAGAATATCTTCTGCGGTAATTGTCCGGTGTTTTTCGTGAATATCGGCAGTAAACATCAGCTTCATCAGCTGACCCTTCATGTCGATCATGGCAGAATGCAAAGCACCATCATTGTAAATACCGCTTTGTTCGATTTTGTCGATAGCTTCTTCACCAATTTTTACGCCGGCTTCCAGGATTATTTCACCTGTCGAAGCATCTACAAGAGGTTCCGCTAAAGTTTTGTCCAGAAGACGTCTGCGCCAGCCAAGCTTCTTGTTGAGTTTATAACGTCCTACATTAGCAAGGTCATAGCGTTTCGGGTCAAAAAAGGTATTCTCAATAAGCTGACGCGCATTTTCAGCGGTCGGCGGTTCACCAGGACGAAGTTTCTTATAAATCTCGATAAGAGCTTCTTCAGTACCCGTAGTAGTATCTTTTTCCAACGTTGCCAAAACAGATGGATGACTATTAAAAGCATGAACAATTTCGTCATTCGTTGAAAGACCCAAGGCGCGCAAAAGCACCGTGGCCGGCAACTTTCTTGTGCGATCTACACGGGCGTAAATAACGTCATTGATATCAGTTTCGTATTCTATCCAGGCACCACGATTAGGAATTACAGTAGTTCCATAAATCTTCTTACCGCTTGGATCCATAGTTGCACTATAATAAACACCAGGAGATCTGACAAGCTGGCTTACTATAACGCGTTCAGCACCATTAATAATAAAGGTACCAGTTTCGGTCATCAATGGGAAATCACCCATGAAAACCTTTGATTCTTTAATTTCGCCAGTTTCTTTGTATAAAAGTCTAACATTGACATTCAAAGGTGCCGAATAACTTGCATCACGTTCCTTGCATTCTTCAACATTATACTTAGCCTCGCCCAAGGAAAAGCCTTCAAAGGATAGTTCCAAATTACCTGTAAAATCTTTGATTGGTGAAATATCTTTAAATATTTCACATAAACCCTCGCGCATGAACCACTCATACGACTTTTTCTGGAGGTCAATCAAATGAGGCATTTTAAGGACTTCTACAATCCTCGCATAGCTATACCGAGTCCTATTTCCAACTGGAACCGGTTTAAACATTTATTTCCTCACCCCTTTTAAAAAATTTTCAGGCAGAAACGAATAAGCGTGCCTCAAAAAACGAAAAAAACAGCAAGGTTCTTATCCCTTATCTGTAAGGACCTTGCTTATTATTCGATGAGTATCAACACACTCCATCTCCCCGATATGAACCAAACACGATACTCAACCACTGAGTCCCCGTGCCGTTTATTGATTACACAATCCTAGCTCATTGTAGAACAGTATTTTATCACGTTGTTCGTGTTATGTCAACACTTTTTGCACAAAAAAAGAACCCTCATAACGAGGGTTCTTTCTAATCAAAAAGATTATTTTACTTCTACAGTTGCGCCAGCTTCTTCAAGTTTAGCTTTCAGAGCATCAGCGTCAGCTTTGGAAATTTTTTCTTTTACAGCTTTTGGAGCTCCGTCAACGAGTTCTTTAGCTTCTTTCAAGCCAAGACCAGTTACTTCGCGAACAACTTTGATAACGTTGATCTTGCTAGCACCAGCAGAAGCAAGGATTACGTCGAATTCAGTTTTTTCTTCAGCTGCAGCTGCTGCTGCAGGTGCTGCTGCTGCTACAGCTACTGGAGCTGATGCAGAAACGCCGAATTTTTCTTCAAGAGCTTTCACCAATTCGGAAAGTTCGAGTACTGTCATTGATTCAATGGCTTCCATAATTTGTTCTTTAGTCATAATATATACCTCCAAAAATTTCTTATTTTTTATTTGTTGGGTTTAACCCTAACTAGCTTGCTTTGAGCCGTTTAAGCGGACTCTTTTTCCTTGCGGACTGCATCCAGGACATAGACAAAGTTGCGGATAGTTCCTTGCAACACATTTGCCAATCCGGAAATTGGGGACATCATGCTGCCAAGCATTTTTGCGAGCAATACTTCGCGTGAAGGCAAGCTTGCAAGTGCTTTAATATCTTCAGCACTGATTACTTTGCCATCAAGAACTCCGGCTTTAATAGTCATTACCTTGTTCTCTTTAGCAAAATCTGTAAGAATTTTTGCTACTGCAACCGGATCTTCCGGGGAAGAAGCAATCGCGGTATTTTTCTCCAGATGACTTTCCAAACCTTCAATACCGGCTTCCTGAGCAGCGATGCGAATAAAAGTATTCTTTACAACGCTGTATTTGATACCGGCTTGACGCATAGCGCGTCTAAGTTTAGTGTCCTGTGCTACGGTTAAACCGCAGTAGTCAACTAAAATAGTGCATTTAGAGTTAGTTAAAAGTTCCTTAACTTCAGCAATTTTTGCTACTTTCTCAGGTCTAATAACTGCCATACAATACACCTCCTCGTTAGAATATTATCAATCAAAAAGACCTCTCGGCACGCAGCCGGAGGTCGTAAGCACAATAATCTATACGTCTCCAGCCTCGGCAGGCGATTTTCATCTTTATGCAGCAAGCTGCACCCACTGTCTACGGCCCGATAATCTTTTTCGATATGATTTTATGATAATGATTGCTAAGCTTCTTATTTGTTGCTGGAAGCTTTCAATACATCGACAGGCACGCCAGGTCCCATTGTTGTAGACAATGTTACGGATTTGATGTACTGTCCTTTTGCACCGGATGGTTTAACTTTAATCAAAGTTTCAACCAAAGTAATATAGTTTTCCAGAAGTTGTTCTTCAGTAAAGGAAACCTTACCAATAGAAGTTTGTACGTTACCAGCTTTATCGGTACGATATTCAATCTTACCAGCTTTAATTTCGTTAACTGCACGGGTAACATCCATAGTTACGGTGCCAACTTTTGGATTAGGCATCAAGCCTTTTGGTCCCAAAATTTTACCAAGACGACCAACAAGACCCATCATATCAGGAGTTGCAACTGCAACATCGAAATCGGTCCAACCGCCTTGAATTTTGGTAACAAGCTCTTCAGCACCTACATAATCAGCGCCAGCTGCTTCAGCTTCCTGAATCTTAGCGCCTTTAGCAAAAACCAAAACGGTTTTGCTTTTACCAGTACCATGAGGAAGCACAAGTGCACCACGTACTTGTTGATCAGCATATTTAGGATTAACACCTAATCTTACTGCTACTTCTACAGAACTGTTGAATTTTGTTACAGATGTTTTCTTTACAAGCTCCATAGCTTCCTTTGGAGAGTAAAGTTTTGCAGCATCAATTAATTTAGCTGCTTCTTGGTATTTCTTACCAATTTTTGCCATTCTTAAATCCTCCTTGTGGTATAAGCGGTCACAGACCTCCCACTAAATATGTCGATAAATTAATCGACGATGGTGATACCCATGCTGCGGGCAGTACCTTCAATCATTCTCATTGCAGCTTCAACATCTGCAGCGTTAAGGTCTTCCATTTTGCTTTCAGCAATTTCACGGACTTTATCGCGGCCAAGTTTTGCAACTTTTTTCTTGTTTGGTTCGCCAGATGCTCTTTCAAGACCAGCAGCTTTTTTCAAAAGCACTGCAGCCGGCGGAGTTTTTGTTATGAAAGTAAAGGAACGATCCTCAAATACGGTGATTTCTACCGGAATGATGAGACCAGCTTGTTTAGCTGTACGTTCATTAAAGTCTTTAACAAAAGCCATGATATTAACACCAGCTTGACCAAGCGCAGGACCAACCGGTGGAGCCGGTGTAGCTTTGCCAGCAGGAACCTGTAATTTTACCATTTTTATTACTTTTTTCGGCATTTATTCACACCTCCTTATTATTCTGTTTCTTCAACTTGTGTAAAATCAATTTCAACAGGTGTTTCACGTCCGAACATTTCAACCAAAACCTTCAGTTTTCCACGTTCTTCATTGATTTCAGCAACTCTGCCGACACAACCCATAAAAGGTCCGGCGTTGAGACGCACCAACTGTTGTAACTTAATATCAATTTTAGGATGCTTACTTGCAATTCCCATGTGTCCGAGTATTCTAGCTGCTTCGGCCTCGGTAAGAGGAATAGGTTTTGAGCCTGAGCCAACAAAACCAGTTACACCCGGAGTATTGCGGACAGCATACCAAGAGCGGTCATTTACAATCATCTCTACCAGCACATAACCAGGAAAGACTTTCTTGGAAGTGACCTTTTTCTTGCCGTCTTTGACTTCAACTTCATCTTCCATAGGAACCAGGACATTGAAAATTTCATTTTCCATACCCAGGGAGTGAATCTTGCGTTCCAAATTGGCAGTTACTTTATTCTCATATCCAGAATAGGTATGAATAACATACCAGCGTTTTTCTGATTCCATAAACAGCGGGAAAGCATAAACCTTCCCTACCTCCTTGAGTCTTAGCCTTTCAATAACCAACGGAAAGCGACACTGAAGAAGGAATCAATGACCCAAATCAACGTTGCAATCATGAAAACCGTGAGAAAAACAACGACAGTATACGCAATCAGCTGTTTTTTCGTAGGCCAAGTTACTTTTTTCAGTTCAACCTTTACTTCACGCAAAAAAAGAGATACTGCATTGACCTTTTTCACGTTTGTCATGTCCGAAACGGCCATTTTTTCACATCCTTGCCCAATAGCTAATAATAACACAACCCGCCAGAAATAAAAAAATTATTTTGTTTCTTTATGCAAAGTGTGTTGTTTGCAGAATTTGCAATATTTATTAAGCTCAATACGATCAGGATCGTTTTTCTTATTCTTATTTGTCTGGTAATTACGTTGTTTGCACTCAGTGCAAGCTAGAGTAATACCATTGCGTGCTCCAGCCTTAGCCATTATTTCACACCTCTCTTACCGCTAAAAATCTACTATTCTAAAATTGTCGCTAATATAGCGTAACATAGCTGACACTTTATGTCAACAACTGTTTATGTAAAAATCATGAGGCCGGTCTCAGGATGACCGGCCTCTTTCTGAACGTTTTTGGCTGGTAATTATTTCTCTTCGATAGCAGCAACAACGCCTGCACCAACGGTACGGCCGCCTT
>CAYLRW010000066.1:0-7936 GCA_964386405.1 uncultured Acidaminococcales bacterium
GCGCATTGATGGCTCCAGTAGCTATGGCAATCGCAACTCGCGTTGGTATGCCTGCTTTCCTGATGACCCTGCTTGTTGTTGGTGCTGCTAACGGCGCTGCATTCTCTCCGTTTGCTCCTACCGGTATCATCTCTAACGGCATTATTGCTAAAATGGCTCCAGCTCTGAATATTCCTGCTGACGCTTTGAACGGCTTGGCTTGGAAAGTTCATTTCAACTCAACTTTAGCACAAGGTTTCGTTAACATCGGCGGCTTCTTCGTAATGGGTGGCTGGGCTTGGATAATGAAACAAAAAGGTGCTGAACTTGACATTGATGAATTGGCTCCAAAACCGGAACCATTCAACAAAGCACAGATTACAACTCTTTTGATGGTTGCTATTCTGATCATCCTGGTTGTTCTTCCTGGACTACCTGGCATGAAAGCTATGTTCCCAAAAGAAATCCTCAACATGCTTTCTAACGTTGGTTCTATTTCCTTTGTTCTTTCCATCGTATTGATGCTGACCGGTTATGGTGACAGCAAGGCTGCTGTAAAAGTAATGCCTTGGGGCGTTATCATGATGGTTTGCGGCGTATCCGTATTGATCGACGTCATGGATCAAGCTGGCGGCTTGAATGCATTAGTATCAATTATTGGTTCTGTTTCTGGTCCTGTCACCGTTAACTTCTGGGTAAGCTTTGTACCAGCAGTAATTTCTGCATACTCCAGTTCTTCTGGTGTTGTTATGCCGATGTTCCTGCCAATGGTTCCTGGTTTGAGAGATCTTACTGGCGGCGACGCTATTGCTATGATTTCTGCAATCAACGTAGGTTCTCACTTGGTTGATACTTCCCCATTATCTACTCTTGGCGCACTGTGCATAGCTTCTGCTGGTGACCATGAAGATAAAGGTAAATTGTTCCGTAAACTTTTAATTTGGGGTCTTTCCATGTCTGTTGTTTCCGGTATCGTTTGCTACCTGTTCTTCGGCGTATTAGGATTCTAATTTTAAATTTTTAGAGTTCATCTTCATTAATAAATTAAGACCTGCAAAGAGAAATCTTTGCAGGTCTTTTTTAATAAAAGTACCCTATAAGAACGTTCTTATAGGGTACTTTTCATGTATTAGGACAACAATACAACAATACACAAATTCTTTGAGTTTCGTACAATAGATGGTATAATAATAGAGATGAAATTTATAGGGGGTGTTTTGCTTGAAACCATTGGAAAATCTAGTTGTACTTGATTTAACACGTGTTTTGGCGGGGCCGTATTCGGCTATGATGATGGGTGACTTCGGTGCCAACATTATCAAGATTGAACAACCTGGTGTCGGTGACGATTCCCGCGCTTTTGGCCCATTTGTTGGCAAAGAAAGTGCCTATTACATGAGCCTTAACCGCAATAAACGTTCAATGACTTTAAACTTCAAAGAACAAGGCGCAAGAGATCTTTTCAAAGAAATGGTCAAAAAAGCTGACGTTGTTCTGGAAAACTACCGCCCAGGAACAATGGAAAAATTCGGCCTTGGCTATGATGTTTTGAAAGAAATTAAGCCAGATCTGATTTATGCGGCCTGTTCAGGGTTCGGCGAAACAGGTCCTTATAAATTAAAACCGGCATATGATATTATAGTGCAGGCAATGGGCGGCATTATGAGTATTACAGGCTCGGAAGGCGGCGAGCCAACACGCGTCGGAGCTTCTGTCGGTGATATCATTGCTGGCTTGTTTACTACGATTGGTGTTTCGATGGCGCTTTACCATCGCGCTATGACTGGTGAAGGACAAAAGATTGATGTTTCGATGTTGGATTGCCAGGTAGCGGTGCTTGAAAATGCAATCAGCCGCTATCTTGTCAGTGGCGAAGTACCTGGACCAATCGGTAACAGACATCCATCGATTACCCCATTTGAAGGATTTACAGCCAGCGACGGTTATGTTATCGTAGGAGCCGGCAATGACCGTTTGTGGAAAAAGCTTTGTGATCTGCTTGGCAAACCGGAACTTGTTACAGATGAACGCTTCTTAACTAACGGCGATAGAACACATAACGAAAAGGCATTGAAAGTTATTTTAGATGCTGTCTTTAAGACCAAAACTATTGATGAGTGGTTGGTAATGCTGGAAGAAGCAGGTATTCCATGTGCTCCAATCAACACAGTCGATAGGGTGCTGAAAGACCCACAGATCAAGGCAAGAGATATGATTGTCGAAGTCGAGCATCCGGTAGCTGGTAAGATGCATGTTCCGGGAGTACCAATCAAAATGTACAAAACTCCGGGTTCAGTTGACACACCGGCACCACTCTTGGGTCAGCATACGGAAGAAATTCTGAAAGAGCTCTTAGGATTGAGCAAAGAAGAAGTAGATGCTTTGAGAGCAAAAGATGTTCTCTAAAAATTAAATTATAGTAGAAAAGGATTGGCGCGCAAGACGTCAATCTTTTTCTAACTTTTTGAGGTGGAATATAATTATAATGGAAAATAGTAAGTTACAAGATACTTCACAAGTTGCAAGAAAAAATGTCATCGTGATGTTTATCGCATTCCTAGTTTTTGCAGTTTTTTTGACTATTAATATACTTAGATATGTTGAGCTGAATATTTTTGATCCGGTTGTTATCTTTTTGGATATTATGTTCATATTTGTTATTTTTCAACGCACTCATCCAAAATACCTTACGGAACTGGACAAACGGGGTTTTCGTATTACCAGGATGAGCTTGCTTGGCAAAAAAGTCTATGATATCCCTTATAGAGATATTGCCGGTATTTATAAATATAAATCGTCATTGGCACATCCAATCAGTTTCAGACGTTCCTTTACCTTGAATTCTGCACTTGACGGTCGTGTCGTTTGGGTTTTAGCCTACCGTGCTCTTAATAAAAAAGGCAAAAAAGAAAATAGACGCATATTTTTCAAAACTAGCGAGGAAATACTTGATGCCCTTGAAGCACATCTTCCAAATAAAGTACGTGTTAAGGAAGAGGAAGTGGCCATTGCCATTATGCGCAGAGAGGCCGAAGGAAAATAAGAAAAGGAGTGGTTATCTTGAAGTGCACTTGTTGTGGTGCTGAACTCCCGGATAACTCCAATTTTTGCCCAAAATGCGGTTCGCAAGTACCAGGCGGACAGCTATCTATAGATACCTGTAGAGTTGTATTTACAGAGATTGATTCTAAATGGTCTTTGTTTGGCAAGTTTTATTACAGATTCCAAGCTTGCCGTGAGAGTGGCGAGATTGTCATGGAATCAGATAAACTGGAGTTGTCAGGTTTCGAATATACCGGACCTAAAGAAAAAGTTAAAAGACATAAGATGGCTTTCGATAAATTTGTGAAGAAGATGAAAGATGCCGGCTGGCACGAAAGTGCAGAAATTCCGAAAGAATGGTATGCTATCACTTTTTACAGATAGACTTTTCCTACTTTGTTAAGATTATTTTCAAGACCAGGAGATTTCGCGGACTCTCCTGGTCTTATTATTTTATTCGCCAGGAATTCCTATTTTACAGTTTTGTCATACAATTATCAGTCTTGGCGGTATTAATACTTTGACAAATTTGATATAATATATATTGGCTTATTAGGCAATCGAAGAAATGAAAATGATCTTACGGAAAGTTAACGTCGTTTGGTTTGCCGGTAGTTTGCGAGAATACCGTTGTGGTATAGTATGCAAATAGTATTTATCAAGAACCAAGTGATACGCAGGGAAGGGTATTGGAGGGATCAAAGTGTTACGTCGAAAAAGAGGCGTGGCTTTATTTTTATTTGTTTTGACAGGAGCTATTGTTGGCGGGATGATTGGCGATGCTTTGCAGACATCACAGTTTTTTGGAGAAAATACGAAATTTCTGATTCAAAGATATGAAGTTTTTTCTGTGCCGCCGGCGACACTTGATTTCTATGTCATGAAAATTTCCGCAGGCTTTGATTTCAGACCAAATCTGGCCAGTATCTTAGGAATGATCATAGCTCTTTTCATATTAGATCGTATGTAGGTTTTGATACAGTCTGGAGATGAAAGCTTTATGCATTTTGTTTTGGCCTCTGCGTCACCGCGTAGGCTGGCGTTATTAGCGCAAATAGGTGTTTCGGCGGATGTGTGTCCGAGCAGTTTTAATGAAATAGAGGGTTTGAATACCTCTGCTTATGATGTTGTAAGAACCAATGCACTTGGCAAAGGACGGGAAGTTCTGCAAGCCTGTCAAAAAAGTGATGTAGTGATTGCAGCCGATACTGTTGTAGCTCTGGATAATAAAATCTTAGGCAAGCCAAAGAATGCAGAAGATGCCAAAGCGATGCTGCGCTCTTTAGCTGGCAGAACGCACCAGGTCATGACAGGAGTTGCAGTTTTTCATAATGAAAAAGAACTGCTCGATGTAGTAACTACAACTGTTAGTTTTCGTCAATTGACGGAAGCAGAGATTGAGGCCTATGTGGCAACCGGTGAGCCCTTAGACAAAGCCGGGGCCTATGGTATACAGGGGTATGGCGCAATTTTGGTAGAAACGATAGAAGGCTGCTATAATAATGTAGTTGGCTTACCATTGACTAGGTTATATCAAATGTTGGCAACGCTGGAAGTGAAGCTGTTTTGACCACTTATCACATGAAGGAATTGCCTCCTGAAGACAGACCAAGAGAAAAATTAATCAAAAATGGCGCAGCAGCCTTGACGGATTCTGAACTTTTGGCCATACTTATTGGCTCAGGAACGCCAGAAAAGTCAGCTCTTGATATTGCAAGAGATTTAACGGCAGATAATGGCGTCTTAAACAATATAGCAATAGTTCATGATGTTAAGGAACTGGCAAAAACGAAAGGTTTAGGCCGTGCTAAAGCTTCGATAATTATTGCAGCGTTGGAACTTGGCCGTCGTATTGCGAGTGCTGAACCATTGTTGCGTGACAGCATTACTTCACCGGAAGACGGTGTCGCACTGCTGATGCCGCGCTTACGCTATGAAGCAAAAGAACATTTTTTGGTCGTGCTTTTAAATTCGAAGAACAAAGTTTTAGAAATTAAGCAAATTTCGGAAGGGTCTCTCAATTCTTCCGTTGTCCATCCAAGAGAAGTTTTCGCACCGGCAGTGCTGCATCATGCTGCCGCAATACTTACAGCGCACAATCATCCTTCCGGCGATCCAACGCCGAGTAAAGAAGACAAGGATTTGACTAATACCTTGGTGCAAGCAGGTAAGTACATGGGAATTCCGGTTTTGGACCATATAATTATTGGCGATGCCAGATATTTTAGTTTTAAGGAACACAGCTATTTGTAGTGTCATATTAAGGAGGAAATTATTTATGTTTGAGTTTTTTAGTTCATTATCGCAGGACATGGGAATTGATCTTGGTACAGCGAATACTCTTGTTCATGTCAAAGGAAAAGGCATTGTAATAAGAGAACCTTCCGTTGTGGCAGTGCAAAAAGATACTAACGAAGTTTTGGCCATCGGCGCGGAAGCCAAAAGAATGATTGGCAGAACACCTGGCAATATTGTCGCCATTCGTCCCCTCAAAGATGGTGTTATAGCTGATTTTGACATAACCCAAGCGATGCTGAAATTTTTCATTAAAAAAGCCATAGGCAATAAAACTTTCGTACGGCCACGTGTTGTAGTCGGCGTTCCTTCAGGGGTAACCGCAGTTGAAAGAAGAGCGGTGCTTGACGCAACTATCCAGGCAGGTGCGAGAGAGGCTTATTTAATTGAAGAACCAATGGCAGCAGCTATTGGCGCTGGTTTGCCTGTACAGGAAGCAACCGGTAACATGGTTGTAGATATTGGCGGCGGTACATCAGAAGTAGCTGTTATTTCTCTTGGCGGTATCGTGGTCAGCAGATCCGTACGTATCGGCGGTGACAAGATGGATGAAGCTATTGTCCAATATATCAAGAAGAGATATAATCTTTTGATTGGTGAGCGGACTGCTGAAGAAATAAAGATTACTATCGGTACTGCAATGAAGATTGAAAACCCTGATACGATGGAAATACGTGGACGAGATCTCGTAACAGGTCTGCCAAAAACCTTAACTATTGATGCCAACCAAATGCAGGAAGCTTTAACTGAACCAGTAGCTGGTATTATCGATGCTGTTCGCGGTTCTTTGGAAAGGACACCGCCAGAATTGTCTGCCGATATCATGGATCGTGGTATTGTAATGACTGGTGGCGCTTCTTTGCTGCGTAATCTTGATCGTTTATTGAGCAAGGAAACAGGTATGCCTGTTTATGTTTCAGATTCAGCACTTTCCTGTGTTGCGCTTGGAACCGGGATAGCTGTTGAACATGTTGATATCTATAAAAAAGGCTTTATGGCGGCTTCTAACCGCTTATAATAAATTAAATTAAGGAGAACACGCTTGTGAGTAAGAAAAGTGTGTTAGCCGTTATTGCGGTAGCAATTGCGTTTTTAATGATGGCTCTCGCTATCCAAGGCAGAGCCAGATTGCCCTGGCTTGACAGGGCAATCATTGCCATTGCCGCACCGGTAAACGAAAAACTGGTTGCAGTGGCAAACCATGCGGATTCCGTGAGGAATTTTTTTGCTGCCTTAACGACTATGCAGGAAGAAAACAAAAAATTAAAATCTGAAGTTGAAACACTGCGCTACGCAAATATCCAGATGGCTGAGATATGGGCTGAAAACCAACGTTTGTCGAATCTTTTGCAATTTAAGAGTGATGCAAAAAACCTGAAACTGCTTACAGCAAAAGTCATTGGCAAAAATCTCGGGGATACCAAAGACACAGTGCTGATCAATGCTGGCAGCAATGCAGGCATTAGGGAGAATATGGCTGTTGTCAACGCGTCAGGAATAGTTGGTATTATTGATGAAGCATATCCTGATGCGTCGAGAGTATTGCTGATTACCAGCCCTAGATGCAAGGCTGGTGGTATTGTTCTGCGTGCTAATTCACGCGTTGTTGGTGTCGTCAATGGCTTAGCTGGCGGCGATGCTGTTTTGCAAATGAGCAATATGGCACGTGACGCTGATATTGTTGAAGGTGATATCATCGTAACCTCAGGATTTGGCGGCAATCATCCCAGTGGTTTGGTCATTGGTACCGTATCGGAAGTTTCTCTTAATGTCGGCGGTTTGTTGAAACAGGCTAAAATCGTGCCAACTGTAGACTTCGGACGTTTAGAGGAAGTAATGGTAGTAACAGACTACCAAAATCCTTCTAGTCTAATTAAAAATGAAAAAGATACTAACAAACAGCAGAGCGGGGGGCCGGTGAAATGAGAACATTGATTTGGCCGGTTTTTCTTCTGCTGTTATTGTCGTTACAGAGCTCTTGGTTTGCTCTTTTCCCGGGAAATAATCTTACGCCGGACTTTCTTTTGCTTTTTGTGGTTTTTCATGCCATGTTCAGCGGCAGCAATAAAGGCGCTTTTTTTGGTGCCGTTGTTGGTTTTCTTCAGGATGTGCTGGCACCTACGACTTTTGGTTTTCACATCGTAACTCGTGCTTTGGTAGGTTTTTTTATCGGTGAAACCAAAGAGCGTGTGTTTAAGGACAATGCACAAGGTTATTTGGTCTTTGTCGGTGTGGCAGGTCTGTTTATCAAACTGGCACATTTTGTACTGCTGTTGATTGTTACGGGCTCAGCTTCAGGTTGGATTTTTGATTATCTTTTAGGGACTATTGCTTATTTAGTTATAAATTTACTCGTATCTTTACCTATGTGGCTGTTCTTGCAAAAGTTAGCCACTTGGCTGGAAAAACGCGACAGTTATTAAGAAAATTTTGCGGAGAGGGGACACCGCGATGCTCAATAAAAAATATGCATATCGTTTGGAATTATTAATGATAGCGTCGGTGCTGATTTTTGCGGTGTTAATTGGCAGAATGGCCTATCTCCAATTGTATAAAGGTGATTATTATTACCGTTTGTCAGAAGGTAACAGGGTTCGTGCTGTCAAGATATTAGCGCCGC
>CAYLRW010000067.1:0-7785 GCA_964386405.1 uncultured Acidaminococcales bacterium
ACTTCGTGCAAACGCCCTTGCGCACAGGCAAGCATCACTTCTACCAAATCGCTTTTGAGTAAAGGTAAAACGACTTGTGTTTCCGGATCACCAAAACGGGCATTGAACTCTACGACCTTAATATCATTGTCCTTAATCATCAGACCGGCATAGAGACACCCTTGATATTTCCTGCCTTCAGCTTTCATCGCTGCAATGGTCGGTTTAAGGACCAGTTCCACACATTTTTCCTTCAATTCATCAGTCATGACCGGTGCCGGAGCATAAGCGCCCATACCGCCGGTATTCGGGCCTTCGTCAGCGTCATAAACCCTTTTGTGATCTTGGGCAGCTACCATCGGTACAATCGTATCACCATCGGTAAAGGCCAGTAAGGAAGCTTCCTCGCCTTCCATATATTCCTCAAGAACGACACGTGCGCCGGCACCGCCGAATTTGAGATCGCCCATTATATCATCAACTGCTGCCAATGCTTCTGCTTCCGTCATAGCAACAACGACACCCTTGCCTGCCGCCAGACCATCGGCCTTAACAACAATAGGAGCGCCTTTTTCCCTGATATAAGCTTTGGCAGTATCTATATCCTCACAGATTTTGAAGAAAGCTGTAGGTATACCGTATTTAGCCATCAATTGCTTGGAAAAAGCCTTGGAGCCTTCGATTTCAGCCGCAGCTGCTGTTGGTCCGAAAATAGCAAGGCCGCGTTTGTTAAAAACGTCAACAATACCAGCGACAAGAGTAGCTTCTGGTCCAACTACCGTCAATGCAATTGACTCTTTCTCAGCAAAATCAGCGACTGCTTCCAAATCCGTCAAAGGCAGCGCTACACACTCTGCCAGATTTTTCATACCCGGATTGCCGGGACAAACAAAAATTTTATCGACTTTAGGACTTTGCGCCAGTTTCCAAACAAGTGCATGTTCCCTGCCGCCGCCGCCAATAACTAAAATACGCATTACTTTTCCCCCAAAAAATGTTATTTACCTGCTGCCAATTGTTTTTCCAAATAAGCAGTAATTGCTGCGTCATATTCTGATGTATGGTTAAAAGCTTCTTTAGCCAGTGTTTTACGAGTCGTAATATCGGCGTCACCATGTTGGG
The DNA here is from genome assembly GCA_964386405.1 of uncultured Acidaminococcales bacterium. Classification (GTDB taxonomy): domain Bacteria; phylum Bacillota; class Negativicutes; order Acidaminococcales; family Acidaminococcaceae; genus RZYP01. The sequence continues at coordinate 1,102 of CAYLRW010000067.1, forward strand.
ACAGCATCGCCATCAGGCTGGAATATCTTGCCGGATTGGTAACGATGATGACATCACGGAAATTTTTTGCCGAAGCACGAACCATAGCAGGACCGCCGATATCAATATTCTCAATCGCTTCGGTCTCAGTAACGCCTGGTTTGGCAATAGTTTCTCTAAAAGGGTACAGATTAACAACAACCAGGTCAATCGGTTTGATATCATGTTTAGCTAAAGCAGCCATATGTTCAGGATTGCTGCGGACAGCAAGAATACCGCCATGAATCTTTGGATTTAAGGTTTTTACACGGCCATCCATAATTTCCGGGAAACCAGTAACATCGCTGACATAAGTTACAGGGATGCCTGCTTCACGAATCGCTTGCATCGTTCCACCTGTTGAAATAATTTCCACACCTATCTCATGCAAAAATCTTGCCAATTCCACAATACCTGTTTTGTTGGAAACGCTCAGAAGAGCTCTTTTAATTTTCATCTTCATCACCTGTCCCGTTTAATTAGTAATTGTTACTTTTCTGCCCTGAACAGCAAGCCTGCCTGCTGCCCACAAAGAAAGCGCCTCAGGAAGAGCCTTGTGTTCCTGTTCCAAGATTCGCGCCGCCAGTGTTTCTTCGGTATCATCATCAGCGACCTGAACAACTTTTTGCAGAATAATCGGACCGGTATCCATACCTTCATCAACAAAATGAACGGTACAGCCTGAAACTTTGGCACCATAGCGAATAGCCTGGCCCTGAGCGTCAAGTCCCGTAAAACTCGGCAGCAATGCCGGGTGGATGTTGATGATCTTATGGCGCCAGCCTGCTATAAAATCAGCACCAAGAATACGCATAAAGCCAGCCAAAACTACCAGTTCGACTCCGTGTGCGCGCAGTATTTCATCTATTTTAGTTTCAAATTCTTTCTTATCAGCGCATTCCTTCCTTATTACAGCAAAGTGAGGAATACCAGCTTTTTCCGCTCTTTCCAAAGCAAAGGCATCAGCCTTGTCGCTTATAACAACGGCTATTTCCAGCGGCAGCAGACCTTCGGCAATTTTATCCATGATTGACTGCAAGTTACTGCCGCGGCCACTGGCCAATATGCCTATCTTTTGGTTACTCACCAAAAACGCCGCCTTTCAAAGTAACCTCACCTTTGCCGGCAACAATCTCACCAATTGTGTAGAAGCCTTCGCCTGCAGCTGTCAGCTGAGCACGAATAGCATCAGCTTCTTCAGGTGCAACAACCAAAATCATGCCGATACCCATATTGAATGTATTGTACATTTCATGCCAAGCAACATTGCCCCATTCCTGCAATTTTTTGAAAACAACAGGAACTTCCCAGGCACCAGCGTCGATAACTGCATCACAGTCAGCAGGCAAAACTCTAGGAACGTTTTCATAGAAAGCACCGCCGGTAACGTGCACCATACCGTGAATATTGAATTTGTCAACTAACGGTAATACAGCAGAAGGATACAGACGTGTAGGTGTCATTAATTTTTCGCCGAGAGTACAGCCAAATTCCGGTACATCCATCGACATATCAAAGTTTTGATAATCAAAACAGATTTTACGAACTAAAGAGAAACCATTGGAATGAATACCTGTGGAAGGCAAACCAATCAAGACATCACCAGGTTTAATATTTTTGCCGGTAACAGCTTTGCTCTTCTCAACAACGCCAACACAGAAACCAGCAAGATCGTATTCATCTTTAGCATAGAAACCAGCCATAGCAGCAGTTTCACCGCCGATCAGGGAGCAGCCTGACTCTTTGCAGGCTCTGGCAACACCGTCAACGATTGTCACAACTTTTTCTGCGTTAATTCTGTCAAGAGCAATATAATCAAGGAAGAACAATGGCTCTGCGCCTTGTGCAAGAACGTCGTTAACGCACATAGCAACGGCATCCTGGCCAACAGTATCGTGTTTATCAGCCATGAAAGCCAATTTCAGTTTTGTGCCAACGCCGTCGGTACCAGCGACAAGAACCGGTTCCTTGTATTTCTTGGTATCAAAAGCGAAGAAACCGCCAAACGCACCCAATTCGCCCAAAACTTCCGGACGGTAGGAAGCCTTTACGCTTTCCTTCATCATTTCCTTAGCTCTAGCTGCTGCATCAATATCTACCCCTGCGTCAAGGTATGTAATTTCCTTCTTTTCTTTATCAGTCATCATCCCAGCCTCCTATTTATTGTGATCAAACAAATATTTCGAACCTTGGCGTACAACGTTTTCCGCATTATCCGGGTAACCGGCATCAAAGCAGGCATAGCACATACCTTCCGAATCCAGGGAATTAAATGCTCTCTTCAAACCTTCTTTGGAAATGTAATGCAGAGAATCGGCACCTATATATTTACAAATCTCATCTTCCGTATGCGTTGAAGCGATAAGTTCTTTTCTTACCGAAGTATCTATACCATAATAGCAAGGATCAGTTACAGGTGGTGAGCTTATGCAGACATGCACTTCCTTCGCGCCGCCGTCTTTCAAAAGTTTCACAATCTTACCGCTGGTTGTACCCCTCACAATGGAGTCATCAACCATAACAACAGATTTACCTTTGACCAAAGGCGCAACTACGTTCAATTTCAAACGTACAGCATTTTGTCTTTGTTTCTGTGTCGGCTGAATAAAAGTACGGCCAACATAACGATTCTTGGTCAAACCTTCAACAAAAGGAATGCCAGCTTCTAGACCGTAGCCGATAGCAGCCGCTGTTCCTGAATCCGGTACCGAAATAACGATATCGGCTTTGATATCCTTTGTCTCCTTGGCAAGTTCACGGCCCATATTAAGACGTGCTTCGTAAACGCTTTGTTTATCTATCACACTGTCAGTACGGGCAAAATAAACATATTCAAATACGCAGTGCGCAGGTTTTGCCGGTTTATCAATTGCATACATCAAGCTTCTTGGTTCAGCATCATCATCTTCGATAATGATCATTTCACCTGGCTCAATATCGCGAACAAATTCAGCACCTACCAAATCAAGTGCGCAAGACTCAGAGGCAACTACCCAGCCATGTTCCAGTCTGCCCAGGCAAAGTGGTCTGAAGCCAAACGGATCACGCATTGCGATTAATTTATCATCTGTCATAATGGCAAAGGCAAAAGCACCTTTTACTTCATTGGCAGCTTCTGCCACACGGTCTTCAATCTTTTCCTTACGGGAACGTGCAATAAGGCTAAGCACGACCTCACTGTCAACAGTAGTCTGGAAAACAACGCCGTCTTTGGCAAGCTTCATACGCAGCTCGCAGGCATTGGTAAGATTTCCATTGTGTGACAAAGCAAGATTGCCGCCATCAAAATAAACCTTTAACGGCTGGATATTAAAAGGCATGCTCGCACCAGTCGTAGAATAGCGAACATGACCGACGGCGATGTGGCCGCAAAGCTCACCAACTCCGTCCTTGAAAACGTCGGGAACCAACCCCATACCTCGTTTGATCTGCATACTGCTGCCATCGGTTACAGCAATACCGGTACTTTCCTGGCCGCGATGCTGCAGCGCAAACAAGCCCCAATAAGTATTCAGAGCAACATCGTCACGATGAGAATAAATGCCGAAAACGCCGCACTCCTCATGCCACTTGTCTTCCTGAAATTCAATTCCCTGCACGATAAATTCTCCTTCATTTTTCAAAATTATAACCCGGGACAACCAACCAAATTACTCTTGCATTGCTCTGATTTTTGCCAGTTTTTCGCCTTTTAGGGCAACTTCTGCACGCATATCATTTCTGTCTTCAGTCATTTTATCAACTAATTCAGGATATTTGAGAGCTAAGATCTGCACAGCAAAAATTGCTGCGTTCTTGGCACCGTTAATAGCCATCGTCGCCACAGGAATTCCTGCTGGCATTTGTACGAAACTCAAAAGAGCATCCATGCCATTCAGCGGTGTAGCATTAATAGGAATCCCAATAACAGGCACTGTGGTATAGGCTGCAATGACACCACCCAAATGAGCAGCAGCACCAGCAGCGGCAATGATAACTTCCACGCCTCTTTCTCTGGCACCAGCGGCAAATTCATGAACTACATCCGGAGTTCTGTGAGCTGAAGCAACCAAGACCTCAACCTCCACGCCGAAATGTTTCAAAGTTTTTTCTGCCGGTTCTAAAATCGGCCAATCAGAATTGCTTCCCATGACTATGGCAACTTTCACAAATCTTACCTCCTAAGTGTAAAGAGAAAAAATAAAAGTCCAATCAGAACTCTGTCAACTGCAATTATGCAACTAAAATTCCTTGGGCTTTTTCTTTTCATTGGACCTCTACGATTCTTTCGTAGTATAGATTAATTCTACCAATGCCAAGTATCGATGTCAATGTCATTGTGAACTTTTTAACAGTTTTTTCAAAAATCGTTCGCATTTTTCATTTTTGTTTCGAATTTATGATTTTTTTCTGACCAGCGTCTGCTATAATCAACATAGCAGGATAGGAGGAAATGAATTTGGACAAAAAACAACTGCGCAAAGAAGTAATAAGTATGCGCGATGCACTTTCTGCTGCAGAACGCGATGTCAAAGCTGAAATAATCATTAAAAAACTTGTGGCGACTGAGCTTTATCAAAAAGCTGACCACATCATGCTTTTTGCCGCCTTCGGCAGTGAATTGAACCTGCTGCCTTTGATTGAAACAATCATCAAATCCGGCAAACATGCCTATTTACCAGTCGTCGATAAAAGGATAAATAGAATACTACCGATAGAAGTCCACAGCCTTGCCGATTTGAAGCCAGGTACCTATGGTATTCCCGAACCATCACCTGATAATTATCTGGAAAGCACGCCTGATCTTTTAGATCTTATCATAACCCCGGCAGTTGCCTTTGATAATGACAAATACCGCATCGGCTATGGTGCCGGTTACTATGACCGCTTTTTCGCTTCTTTAAGAAAAGACATAATAAAAATTGGCGTTGGCTTTGACGAGCAGTTAATTTTGGAAGTACCCCGCGAACCTCATGATATTCAGCTTAACTACGTTTTGACTGACAAGCGTTTCTTAATATAATAAAAGAGCAGCCTCTTTACTAAAATTAGTAGAAAGACTGCTCTTTGATTATTAGGCCAATATGCTGAATTAGAATTGATAAATTTTTGGTGGCTGGCCGCTAAAGTCAAACATGATGGCTTGGCCATGTTCCAGGTAGAATATTTCAAAGATTGGATTGTCAGCTGTCTGATAGATAGATTTTACTAACGCGCAGTGGTCAATTATAGTTTGCTTCATTTTCATATCGCTGCTGAATTTTATTTCGCCCATCAGCCTTACGGTCACCATTTCCTTAGAAGTTGCACAAAAAGCAATTGCCGGATTAGCTTGCAATTGTTTGAAAACATCTTTGTTATTGGCAGTGCAGAACCAAAACTTGCCGTCCTGCTCCAGCATGAAACCCCAAGGCCTTAGGCAAGGTTTATTACCAGCAACGGTTGCCAGGCTCCCATTTGAATTGGCATTCAAAAACTCCACTACTTCTTTCATTAATAAAACCTCCATTTGTTTAGTTAGGCGTCTAACTATTTATCCAAAAATAATAAGTCTACCTGCTAGACTTACTATTTGGTCAAACTATACTTTATCAAGATTGCCGTTGATCTGCGTCAGTACTTTCTCCAGCATTTCCGCCTCTTCTTCGCATAATCCCTGATAAACGACGGCATTCATCTTTGCAGAAATAACTTCAAAAATCGGTTTGAGTTCCCAGCCTTTGGCGGTCAGCTTGATCAAAGTTACCCGGTTATCCTCTGCGCTCTTTTCCTTAACTACATAACCACAGGCAACAAGTTTTTCAATCAAAACCGTTACCGTCGGTTTCGTTCTGTTAATCTGCTTAGCCAAATTCTGCATCGTACATTCTTCAGCAGCAAATAGATGCACCATAATTTCGCCGTGAGAAGGCACAATGCCCTCCACGCCACGCTGCCGCAGCTCGCGCACAATCAACTTGTTCGCTTGTTCCCTTATTCTACTCATTAGTGCTATTGCATTATTTTTTCTCATATTTTTATTATAGTTAGATATCTAACTATTGTCAATGGCAACCTACCGGCTATTATAGTAGGCTGCTATATTTTATTCTACATTTAAAACCTTATGCAGTTGAATACCGACCCTTAACTGCAGCTTAGGATTTTCAGTCACGATACGTACCGCCCGCGCCGCCGATTCCGGCTTGCAGCTTTCTACCTGCAGATAAATATGCCGCGGTGCCACCCTATCTGCCTGGATGTCATCAACACTGAAATTATCATCAACTACATATTTTAGTTCATTGGCGCAGCAGTTGATCACATAATCGCTGTCAGGTTTCGGCGAAACAGTAACCCAGTCAATTCCCCAAGCAGCAGGCACATTATTCGTGCCGTTAGTCTCCAAGGTCACAAATTTGCCGCGCGCTTTCAGTGCCTGCACCAGTGGTCCCAAATCATACAAGGTCGGTTCACCACCAGTGATAACAACAATCGGCTGGTCAAACTGCCACTTGGCAAGAATCTCCCCGGTCTCAAGCATTTTCGCTGCTGCCAAATCATAAGAATGTGCCGTATCACACCAGGAACAGCGCAGATTGCAGCCGGCCAGACGAATAAAATCAGCACCTAACCCGCTGAAAGTCCCTTCTCCCTGCACACTGGTGAAGACTTCTATGACAGGATAACGCACACTCATTTGACCAC
>CAYLRW010000068.1:0-7210 GCA_964386405.1 uncultured Acidaminococcales bacterium
AACGCCGTAACATTGTTCGTCGTCTTGAAGTCTGCGAAGCTTTCTTAAAATCAGGTAATCATCCTGACTGGATGATTCTTGATGTTGTACCGGTAATTCCACCGGAACTCAGACCTATGGTCCAATTGGATGGTGGCAGATTTGCCACTTCCGATTTGAACGATCTTTATCGCCGCGTTATTAACCGTAATAACCGTTTGAAAAGATTGCTTGAGCTTTCTGCTCCGGATATTATCGTTCGTAATGAAAAGAGAATGCTGCAGGAAGCAGTTGATGCCTTGATTGATAACGGCAGACACGGTCGCCCTGTAACCGGCCCTGGCAATCGTCCTTTGAAATCCTTATCAGACATGCTTAAAGGTAAACAAGGTCGTTTCCGTCAGAACCTGTTGGGTAAACGTGTTGACTATTCAGGTCGTTCCGTTATCGTTGTTGGTCCTGAGCTGAAGATGCACCAGTGCGGTCTTCCTAAAGAAATGGCTCTTGAGCTTTTCAAACCATTCGTTATGAAGCGCCTTGTCAACAGCGGCCAAGCCAATAATATCAAGAGCGCAAAACGCATGGTTGAACGTGCTAATGCAGCAGTATGGGACGTTCTGGAAGACGTAATCAAAGAACATCCTGTTCTTTTGAACCGCGCTCCGACTCTGCACAGACTTGGTATTCAAGCATTTGAACCGATCCTTTCCGAAGGTCGTGCAATCAAATTGCATCCTTTGGTATGTACCGCATATAACGCCGACTTCGACGGTGACCAAATGGCTGTCCATTTGCCGCTTTCCGCTGAAGCACAGGCAGAAGCACGCATGTTGATGCTTTCAGTCAATAATATTTTGGCTCCGAAAGATGGTAAACCTGTTGCTGTACCTACACAGGACATGGTTCTTGGTGCCTACTACCTGACCATTTTCAAAGACAATGCTAAAGGTGAAGGCATGCGCTTCAGCAGCGTGAATGAAGCACTTCTTGCTTATTTCCATGGAGTTGTTGATTTGCAGGCACGTGTCAAGATTGACTTCCCTAATTCTGAAATTTATCCTGAAAAATCAAACGAAGGTTTCAGCCTTGTCGCAACTTCCGTTGGTAATGCCATCTTCAATGAAGAGTTGCCGCTTGAAATGCGCTACTTCTCCAAAACTAAAGATGGTTGGAGCCTGGGCAAGCTCGCTGACAAGAAAGAATTAGGACGTTTGGTAGCTAAGGCACACAAACTGTTCGGCAACCTTCGTACTGCTGAGATTCTCGATAAAGTCAAAAAGCTTGGTTATGATAATGCTTGTAAGGCCGGTATCTCCATTGCTGTATCAGATATCAAAATCCCTGCCGAAAAAGCGACAATTTTGTCTGCCGCTGAAAAACAGGTCGATAGAACAGAAACCATGTTCCGTCGTGGTTTGATGTCAGAAGATGAAAGATATCGTAAGGTTATTGATTTGTGGACAAAGGCAACTGACGATGTTACCGATGCTTTGATGAAGGATACACTTGATCCATTCAACTCAGTTTATATGATGGCTTCTTCAGGAGCCCGTGGTAACGTACAACAGATTCGTCAGCTCGCTGGTATGCGTGGTTTGATGGCTGACCCATCAGGACGTATTATCGACCGTCCTATCAAAGCTAACTTCCGTGAAGGCTTGACAGTTTTGGAATACTTTATTTCCACTCACGGTGCTCGTAAAGGTTTGGCCGATACTGCACTGCGTACAGCAGACTCCGGTTATCTGACCCGTCGTTTGGTTGACGTTGCACAAGATGTCATTGTTCGTGAGGATGATTGCGATGTTGTCGGCATGAATCTAGTCAAAGAACGCAGCCGTCTGTGTAAAGCTACTATCGGAGCAAGCCAGAACAAGTTGAAAGAATTGGTAATTGGCCGTAATTTGGCTGCCAGCGTCTTCCATCCTGTCACAGGCGAATTGCTTGTAGAAGCTGATACTGTAATCAGAGAAGACATCCTGAATAAAATCAATGCCGCTAAAGTTATGGAAATTACACTTTACGCCAGGGATGATTTTGACGGGGAAGCTACAGAGACTATGCAGATCAATGTCAGCGAAGAAAGAGTGCACGAGGTGTTCAAGGAACACATGATGCATCATTTCCTGAATAAACCGCTGGCAGAAAATATTGTAACTGCTGATGGCAAAGTAATGGCTAAAGAAGGAGCAATCCTTGATGAAGCTACAATAGATGCTATTCTTGCGAGCGGAGATGTTCGTGAGGTCAAGGTCCGCAACCACACTATCGAAGGCATTGAAATGGAGGCTATAACTGAAGGCAAGAACAACCAGACAGTTATTGAATCCTTGCGTGATCGTATCGTAGGCCGTCATTTGGCTGAAGATATTGAGAATGCCAAAGGCAAGATAGTATACCATATCAATGAGTATATTACTGATGACATGGCAGATAAGATCGCAGAACTCCGAACAAAGGTCAAGATACGCTCCGTATTGAACTGCAAATCCAGATTTGGTGTTTGCCGTAAATGTTACGGTCGTAACCTTGCAACGGGCAAAATCGTTGATGTCGGTGAGGCAGTTGGTACAATTGCAGCACAATCAATCGGCGAGCCTGGCACGCAGCTCACAATGCGTACTTTCCATACCGGTGGTGTTGCCGGCGACGATATTACACAAGGTTTGCCGCGTGTTGAAGAATTGTTCGAAGCACGTAAACCAAAACATCCTGGCATACTCAGTGAACATGCAGGCCGTGTTCGTTTTGCCGAAAAAGATGGCGCACGCCGCGTCATAATAGTTCAGGAAAACGGTGAAGAAGAAACCTATGCGATTCCTTACGGTGCTAAGATTCATGTTGTCGAAGGCGATATTATCAATGTCGGCGACAGGTTGACAGAAGGTTCTCTCAATCCACATGATATTTTGCGTATCAGTGGTGTAAGAGCAACACAACGTTACCTGGTACAACAAGTTCTGGGCGTTTATAAATCACAGGGCGTTGAAATCAACGACAAGCATATTGAAGTTGTAGTACGTCAAATGATGCGTAAGATCCGTATCGATGAATCAGGTGATACTGCAATGCTGCCGGGTGAAACTGTGGACGTATCCGAATTCGATGCACAAAATATGGATATGATCGATCAGGACAAAGAGGTTGCAGAAGGACATCCTGTACTTCTGGGTATTACCAAAGCTTCTTTGGCAACTGATTCCTTCCTTTCCGCCGCATCCTTCCAGGAAACTACCAGAAACCTGACTGACGCTGCTATCAAAGGTAAAGTTGATCCACTTCTTGGTCTGAAAGAAAACGTTATTATCGGTAAATTAATTCCTGCTGGTACCGGCATGAGCCGTTACCGCAACATTAAAATCAAGTATAATAACGAAACTAAGTAAGTTCATGCAAAAAGCCCCAACCATTTCAAAACGTGGTTGGGGCTTTTTTATACTCATGAAAAAAACGGAAAAATAAAAAACAAGTAAAATTGAATACAAAAATAAAACAATTTGAAAAAAATAGAGAATTTTATTGAAAAAATTTATTTATGAAAGAAAAATTTAAAAAAATAGGACAAAAATTTGAAAGTTTAGCGAAAAAAGTTTACAAAATAAAAGAATTTCAAAGAAAATATTTCGCCTTGTTACGCAAATGAAACGCTAGGACACGTGTAAACAAAGTAACGCATAAATAGTGGGTTTTTTAGCATTAAAAAGATGAAAAAAGTGTTGACATGCTGTGTTTAGAATGTTACAATACTTAAGCATCTCGGTATAGCTATGCGTTTTTGGAGGTATTCACTATGTCAGTTGAGCTGTTAAAAGCAGGGGCTAAACATGTTATAGGCGTGAAACAAACTGCTAAAGCCATTGAGAAAGGTACTGCGAAGATCGTCTTTATTGCGAAAGACGCAGATGCCTGCGTAATTGATCCGCTGATTGCCGCTTGTGCCGAGGCCAACCTTGTTTATGAAACGGTTGCCTCTATGCAGGAGCTTGGCAAATTGTGCGGCATCCATGTTGGTGCTGCCGCCGCTGCTATACTCAAGGATTGATAGGGATCCGATTGCTTTTAGCATGAGGGTTTTTATAATTATTAAAACTAATTATTTTGGGAAGGAGGTGCCGATATGCCTACAATTAACCAATTGGTTCGTAAAGGTAGAGAGGTCCTTAAGCAAAAATCCACTGCTCCAGCTTTAAAAAATTGCCCACAAAAACGTGGGGTTTGCACAAGGGTTTATACAACAACCCCTAAGAAACCTAACTCTGCGTTGCGTAAAGTAGCAAGGGTTCGTTTGACAAACGGAATTGAAGTTACAGCGTATATCCCAGGTATCGGCCACAATCTACAAGAACACAGTGTTGTTCTTATTAGAGGCGGAAGGGTAAAAGATCTTCCGGGTGTCCGTTATCACATCATTCGTGGTGCGCTTGATACTGCTGGCGTTGCAAATCGTAATCAAGGCCGTTCTAAGTACGGTGCTAAACGCGCAAAAGCCGCTGCAGCAAAGAAATAATTTAAACATCACGACTGATTTCTGAGAAGGAGGGAAACACATGCCGAGAAAAGGCCCTGTGACTAAAAGAGACGTTTTGCCGGATCCAGTATACGGTTCAAAACTATTAACTAGATTTATTAACAAAATTATGCTAGACGGCAAAAAAGGTGTAGCTGAAAGCATTGTATACGATGCATTCGACCTTGTCCGTGCTAAAACTGGTAAAGATCCATTGGAAGTTTTTGATGCTGCTATGAAGAATGTAATGCCAATCCTTGAAGTACGTGCCCGCCGTGTAGGTGGCGCAAACTATCAGGTACCGGTTGAAGTTCGTGCAGACCGCAAAACTACTTTGGGTATCCGCTGGTTGGTAAATTACTCACGTTTACGTGGTGAAAGAACCATGTGTGAACGCGTAGCTGGCGAAATTCTGGATGCTGCTAACAGCACCGGCGCGTCAGTGAAAAAACGTGAAGATACCCACAAGATGGCAGAAGCCAACAAAGCTTTCGCTCACTATCGTTGGTAAGCACGAAGCTTACTCGTGCTAGGAATTAAGGAGGATTAAAACTAGTGGCCAGACAATTTCCACTTGAAAAAACAAGAAATATCGGCATCATGGCTCACATCGATGCCGGCAAGACCACTACGACTGAACGAATCCTGTTTTATACCGGAAAAACGCATAAGATAGGCGAAGTTCATGAAGGTGGCGCCACAATGGACTGGATGGTACAGGAGCAGGAGCGCGGTATTACAATTACCTCTGCTGCAACTACTTGCCAATGGGCAGGCCATCGTATCAACATCATTGACACACCAGGCCACGTTGACTTTACGGTAGAGGTTGAACGTTCTTTGCGCGTACTCGACGGTTCTGTTGCAGTATTCTGCGCTAAGGGCGGCGTTGAACCACAATCCGAAACTGTATGGCGTCAAGCCGACAGATATAATGTACCTCGTATGGCATATGTAAACAAGATGGACATCACCGGCGCTGACTTCTATAGAGTAGTGCAAATGATGAAAGATCGTTTACATGCCAACGCTGTACCAATTCAAATCCCAATTGGTTTCGAAGATACTTTCGAAGGCATGATTGACTTAGTCAAAATGCGTGCGATTGTGTACGGTGATAAATTGGGTAAGGATGAGGAGTTTGTTGAGATTCCGGCTGATATGCTTGAAAAAGCTCAGGAATATCGTCAAATGTTACTCGAAGCCGTTGCTGAAAGCGACGACGAATTAATGATGAAATATCTTGACGGCGGAGATTTCACCGAAGATGAAATCAACGAAGGCATTCGTAAGATGACAATAGCCTGCAAAATGACTCCGGTCTGCTGCGGTTCTTCTTACAAAAATAAAGGCGTACAACCACTCCTTGATGCGGTTGTAGCTTATATGCCAGCCCCAACTGATATTCCTCCAATCAAAGGTGTTAATCCTGATACCGGCGAAGAAGACGAACGCGCTTCCAGCGACGAATTGCCGTTCTCCGCTTTGGCTTTCAAAATCATGACGGATCCATTTGTAGGAAGACTTGCTTTCTTCCGTGTATACTCCGGTACTCTGGGCTCAGGCTCTTATGTTTATAACTCTACAAAAGGCAAGAGAGAACGTATCGGTCGTATTCTGCAAATGCATGCAAACCATCGTGAAGAAATCGACATGGCATACAGCGGTGATATCGCTGCTGCCGTTGGTTTGAAAGATACAACTACAGGTGATACTCTTTGTGATGAAAAAGCCCCTATTATTCTTGAATCAATGGTTTTCCCGGATCCTGTTATTTCCGTAGCAGTTGAACCAAAAACTAAAGCTGACCAAGAAAAAATGGGCATAGCTCTTCAAAAACTTGCTGAAGAAGATCCAACTTTCCGTGTAAATACTGATCCGGAATCTGCTCAGACAATTATTTCCGGCATGGGTGAATTACATCTGGACATCATTGTTGACCGTCTTCTTCGTGAATTTAAGGTAGGCTGCACAGTAGGTAACCCACAGGTTGCATATCGTGAAACTATTCGTAAAGCAGTTAAATCCGAAGGTAAGTTCGTACGTCAATCCGGCGGTAAAGGCCAATACGGACATTGCTGGTTGGAAATTACCCCGCGTCAACCAGGCGAAGGCTTCTTATTTGAAAACAAAGTCGTTGGTGGTGCTATTCCTAAAGAATACATCGGACCAATCGAAGCTGGTATCAAAGAAGCTATGCAAAACGGCGTAGTTGCCGGTTATCCTATGGTTGATATCGGAGTTACTGTTGTCGATGGTTCTTACCATGAAGTTGACTCTTCTGAAATGGCGTTCAAAATTGCCGGTTCCATGGGTTTCCGTTCTGGTGCCCTGAAAGCTACTCCGGTTATACTCGAACCTTACATGAAGGTAGAAGTTACTGTTCCTGAAGAATACATGGGCGATGTAATCGGCGATTTGAACTCTCGTCGTGGCCGCATCGAAGGCATGGAAGCTCGCAGTGGTGCTCAGGTTATCACCGCTTTCGTTCCGCTTTCCGAGATGTTTGGCTATGCTACCGACCTTCGTTCCAAAACTCAAGGCCGTGGCAACTACTCGATGGAAGTCGATCATTACGAAGATGTTCCTAAAAACATTGCTGAAGCAATTGTTGCTAAAACCAAAGGCACTCAAGCTTAATTATTAAAAACGATTATCTGAGGAGGAAAAAATAATGGCAAAACAAAAATACGAAAGAACCAAACCCCATGCTAATATCGGCAC
>CAYLRW010000069.1:0-6850 GCA_964386405.1 uncultured Acidaminococcales bacterium
CTCCGTTATTTCGTGGGTTCGATCCCCACCAGTCACCCCACAATTTTTAGTTGTTGCCTATCTTTGGGGCGTCGCCAAGTCGGTAAGGCACGGGACTTTGACTCCCGCATGCGTTGGTTCGAGTCCAGCCGCCCCAGCCATTGTGATCCACTAGCTCAGTCGGTAGAGCACCTGACTTTTAATCAGGGTGTCCCGCGTTCGAGTCGCGGGTGGATCACCATTTTTTTATTCTTTATGCCGCGGGAGTGGCGGAACTGGCAGACGCACTAGACTTAGGATCTAGCGCCGTGAGGCGTGCAGGTTCGATTCCTGTCTCCCGCACCAACTAAACAAACAAAAGGCTTCTCAGTTTTTCTGAGAAGCCTTTTTTTACTAAGGTTTCATCTTGCGTAAAAATGATATTTCCAAGAATAATGTTCTTGCTAATCATTTTCAAAGATGATAAAATTCAGACAAGTAGCTTTATTTATGGGCGTCATGTTTGTATTGAAGCCTAGCCTTCATTTTAGCCTTGCTGAAATTTCTGGGCCAGACTAAGTCTGGTCGTTTGTTGTTTATGGAACCCTTCTTTGTTTTCTGTTCATTTGCGTTTCAGTATAAATCAGCCTTTTGTGAGGTGCCAGCAAATGTATATCTATACGAACAAAATCTTCCACAAGCATACTTCATTGATTTTTACTTTATTAGGTGCTTCCTCTGCTTCAATCGCGTTTTTAATTCAACGCCTTAGCGAAACCTATTTTCCAAGTATGCGAGATATTGTCGTTTATTTTGCGATTATTCTTTTTGCTGTTTTTGGTGCCATCATCGGCAAAATGATTTATGAGCTGCATTATATGGCGATGTTTGATTTTTTGACCAAACTAGGCAATAGATGGTACTTCAATATACGGCTTACACAAGAAATTGAAAGAAATAAACGTGGTAATTATTCTGTTTGCGTGGCAGCAATCGATGTTGATAATTTCAAGCAGATAAACGATCAAATGGGTCATTACGCTGGTGATGCCGTTTTGGTCAACATTTCGAATATCTTCCGTAAATATACCCGTAACTTGGATGTTGTATCAAGATGGGGCGGCGATGAATTCGTCATAATATTTCCTGATACGGATATGGGAAGCTCATTGGAAATCACGAATAAACTCAAAGATGTTGTGCTCGCCAGCGAGGAATGCGGCATCGCTACTTTAAGCATCGGCGTAGTAACGATAGACAGAGACTGGGACAAGAAACAGGTTATCAGGGAAGTTGATTTAATGCTCAGGGCCGCAAAGAAAACCAAAAATTCCGTGGTATCTCTTGCCTGATATTAATTTGGCACAATAAATTTATAAGTAATAATCAATGTCTTTAGTTATTATGACACCACTTTCTTAGTGGTGTTTTTTTATTATTTGGCACGCGTTACCGAAATATTGAGTTTTCTTAGTTAATTGCGTGATATACTTGTGAATAGTATTGATAGTGTAAAGAATTGATGGCTGTGCTTAAAAATTTAGAAGTATTGGGGGCGGAATTCATGCAAAGTAAATTTGCTTTTTCTAATATTTTTATCATTGGGTTGGTCAGCCTTTTTATTGATATGAGCACGGAAATGGTTTATCCGCTGATTCCTTTATTTTTGACGACAAATCTTGGCGCGACGCCTGCGATTGTTGGCGTGATAGAAGGTATAGCAGAGTGTACGGCCTCATTGCTGAAAGTATTGAGCGGGTACATAGGGGATGTCTACCGGAATAAGAAAAAGTTGACGCTTATTGGTTACTCTGCTGCTATTGTCTACAAAGTATTTTTGTTGCTTGCGACCTCATGGACGGGGGTTTTGGCTGCCAGGGTAATCGACCGTATCGGCAAGGGTATCAGAGTAGCGCCTCGTGACGCATTGGTAGAAGAGTCGAGTGAGAAAAATAAATTGGGGCGCTCTTATGGTTTGCACAAGATGCTCGATATGGTTGGTTCGGCATTAGGCGTCCTGCTTGCTTATTTCATTATTACCAATGATGTTGATTTTGAAACAGCCTTTCTTTATTCGATTATTCCAGCGGTAATTGGTGTCCTGATGATAGGAGCTGTGCAGGAAAAGGGCAGCGGCAAACGTGATGTCCAAAAGTTTACTTTGAGGGGCGTGCAGCTTGACAGAAGGCTTAAACTTTATTTGGGAGCAATGTTTATCTTTTGTCTCGGCAATTCCTCCAATGTCTTTCTGCTGCTTCGTGCTAAGGATTGCGGGTTTTCAGTCTCACAGGTAATTTTGCTTTATTTGGCATTTAATGTATCGGCGTCCTTGTTATCTATGTTTGCCGGCAGATTATCTGATAAGGTAGGCAGAAGAAGGATCATTGTACCGGGATATATTGTTTTCGCACTGGTTTATCTGGGTTTTGGCTTACTATCAAGCAAACTGGCTATAATAATACTATTTATCGCGTATGGCGTTTATACGGCTTTCAACACCGCTGCCGAGAGGGCTTTTATTGCTGAGACGGCACCGGCAAATCTGAAAGGCACCGTTCTTGGCTTATATGGCATGCTTCAAGGCGTAGGATTATTACTATCTTCAATTATCGCAGGTTTATTGTGGGATTATGTCAGCCCAAGTGCCCCTTTCTTGTTTGGTGGTATAGTAGGCGGTATAGCCGCGATTGCCATAACATTTATATTAGGTGAAGACAGGGTAAGAACAGTATAATACTGGTGCATTGCTCAAAATTTATTGGTATAATAAACTATTAAATATATTTAGGTTTGGTGGGTTAGGTAATGAAAGAGTTTTACTGCGCAAACAGCGAGGAAACTGAAAAATTAGGTTTTGCAATCGGTCAGGCTGCCGGTGAAGGGGATGTCATCTGTCTCAGTGGTGACCTTGGTGCCGGTAAGACCGCCCTGGCCAAAGGAATAGCATTGGCTAAGGGTGTTCCTGAAAGTGAAATAACCAGTCCTACTTTTGCTATTATGAATATTTATCAGGGCAAGGACACAGATCTTAGGCATTTTGATTTGTACAGGCTGAACAGAGCTGAAGAATTGGATGATATAGGCTTTGATGAATATGTCGGCGGCTGTGGGATAACGATGATTGAATGGGCAGATTTATTTTCTGAGGAAATGCCTGAGGAGTATCTGCAAATCAATATCAGTGTTGAAAATACGGGACGTAAAATCATTTTGGAGCCTCACGGCAGACAATATGAAGAACTATGTAAGAAGGTGGAAGTACTTGTTAATTCTGGGAATTGATACAGCAACTAAAGTTTGCACCGTATCTCTGCTAAGAGATAGCGAACCTGTTGCAGAATATGAAATAAATGCTGGCATGACGCATTCAGAAGGTTTACTGCCGCAAATAGGGCAGCTTTTTGAACGTACCAAAATAGCGAAAAAAGATATTGATTTGATTGCCATAAGTATCGGCCCAGGCTCTTTTACAGGCTTGCGCATCGGCCTTGCTACGGCAGAGGCTCTGGCCTACTCTTGGCAGATTCCTGTTTGCGGTGTTGATACTATGAAAGCCATGGCCTATAATCTGCCAGTTGACGATATTATACTGGCACCTGTGCTGGATGCGCAGAAAGGCAATTATTATCTGGCACTGTACGAATGGCAGGACGGTGAATTAATCGAGTACCAAAAAGTGACGGTTGTATCACGGGAAGAATTGCTCACCAGATTCTCTGAATTTGCGAAGCCGGTACTGCTATTGGGTGAATGTGCGAAGCTGGCACAAGAAAGCTTACCACCGTCAGTGAAGCTTGCACATTGGCAAGTGCGTATGCCAAAAGCGTCTTCCGTGGCTCTTCTGGGGCTGGATGAATACAATAATGGCCAAAGAAAAGATATTTTTGAATTAAATCTTCATTATATAAGACGATCGGAAGCAGAAGAATTATGGGAAAAACGGCAAAAGAAGGTATAGTAACGCGGGAAATGTCCGCGGCAGATTTG
The DNA here is from genome assembly GCA_964386405.1 of uncultured Acidaminococcales bacterium. Classification (GTDB taxonomy): domain Bacteria; phylum Bacillota; class Negativicutes; order Acidaminococcales; family Acidaminococcaceae; genus RZYP01. The sequence continues at coordinate 3,946 of CAYLRW010000069.1, forward strand.
AAGGCCGTGCAGGCTATTGAGCAGGAGTCTTTTCATGACAGTTGGGCTGTTGAATCCTGGGTGGCTGAATTAAACAGCAGTATAGCCAAATACATAGTTCTGGAGCAGGAAGGTATTATCAAAGGATTTGCGGGTTTCTGGCTGATTGCAGGTGAAGCGCAGGTAACACGGGTGGCGGTGGCAAAGGATGCACGAGGCCAAGGCCTGGGTAAAATACTGACCGCAGCGCTGATAGCCGCAGCCTGGCAGGATGGTGCCGAGGCTGTTACACTTGAAGTAAGAAAGAGCAATGTCGCTGCCCAAACTGTTTATACGCAAACAGGTTTTACTGTTTCCGGGGTAAGACCACATTATTACGAAGACAATAAGGAAGATGCCATTATCATGTGGCTGTATCGATAGAAAAACAGGTGGATTTTATGGAGAAAAAAGATATTTATATATTAGGAATTGAGAGCAGCTGCGATGAAACGGCTGCTGCCGTTGTCAAAAATGGCAGGGAAGTTTTATCGAATATCATTTCATCGCAGGTACCGATACATAGAAAATTTGGCGGCGTAGTGCCGGAAATTGCTTCGCGCAAGCATATTGAAAATGTCCTGCCGGTGATTGATGAAGCCTTGCAGCAAGCAAAGGTTGATCTCAAAGAGCTTGATGGTATTGCTGTTACTTACGGACCGGGACTGGTTGGAGCCTTGTTGGTGGGACTTGCTGCCGGCAAAGCTTTGGCTTTTGCGTTGGACAAACCACTGCTTGGCGTGAATCATCTTGAAGGTCATGTGTTTGCAAACTTTCTGGTTGATGAAGAGTTAGAACCGCCTTTTATGGCCCTAGTGGTTTCCGGCGGTCACACAGCCTTAATGAAAGTGAAAGACTACAATAGTTTCGAACTTCTCGGACAAACCAGGGATGATGCAGCCGGTGAAGCCTTTGACAAGATAGCACGTGTCATGGGCTTGCAGTATCCAGGCGGCCCTGAAATAGAATTGCTGGCAAAGGATGGGAATCCTGCTGCGATTGATTTCCCGCGTGCCTTGCTCGACCAAAGCTATGATTTCAGCTTCAGTGGTTTGAAATCAGCGGTAATCAATTATCTGCATACGGAAAAGCAAGCTGGACGTGAAGTAAACAGGGCAGATGTTGCTGCCAGCTTTCAGGCGGCCATTGTTGATGTACTGGTCAAGAAAAGCATGCATGCTATGAAGGCGAGCGGTTTAACGAAAATAGTACTGGCCGGCGGTGTCTCTGCTAATAAGACCCTGCAGGCTGAATTAGGGGCAGCAATGGAGACTATAGGAGTACAACTTGTGCATCCGAAACCGGTGCTTTGCACAGATAATGCTGTGATGATTGCTTGCCGTGGTTACTATAAATTTCTGAATGCCGAATTCAGCAGCATGGATTTGAATGCAGATCCTGCACTCAAATTAGGATGAAATAAGTAGGAAAACTTTGCAAAGAAAAATTGCGTCAACTGTGGATAACTCTGCAAAACGTTGATATATCTTATTATTGCCTGTTAATAAGTAGTGTGTGATTGTGGATAATATCTTAATTAACAGTGCATTGATGAATATTCAGAAAAATCATCCTGCGATTAATGGAGGTATCATGGCAAAAAGTTTTTTATCCAAAGAACAGATGAATCTGCTAAATTCTTGCATGGCTGGGGCGAATCTCGCTGCGGATATTGCGCATGCTCATGTATATATCTATGTGCGTGACGAAGATCCCAAATATATTACCGTCTACGGTCAGGCCTTGCCGCTTAAAGAATTTGTGACGCATTCAGCCAATATTACCGGCCGCAAACTTAGATTGGCGGAGGAACCATTGGTCGGAAGAACACTGCAGAGCGGTATGGTTGTTACCGGCAAACGGGAGAGTATTCTCGGCTTTTTTGCCAAAATCAAACTTTTTCCTCTGCTTGATAATAAAAGACGCTGCTTCGCCGTGGTTGCTTTCGAAAAGAATGGTGCAAATGGTGAAGAAGAGGATGACATTTTTATTGACATGGCAATGACCATGATGCAGAATTTTGAGCAGCGTTTTACTGCTGAAGCTAATTACCGGCGACTTTCACCAAGCGATGGCATCATGATTGTTGATAAGGATAAGATCATTATTGGGGCCAGTAATACGGCACGTCATATCCTTTCCCTGCTGGGTGTACCAAAACCTGTAGGGCTGCGAACCAATAGCCGTCAGATTAACTGGCCGTTGGTCGGTATGGTCATCAAGGCAGGTATTGCCGAAAGCAAAGAAGTTAAGAAGCAAGGGTTACTTTTGTCGATCAGGGTCTTGCCCTTGACGCCTAAGCAGGATACGCAGGCTGCCATCGTTGTTTTAACGGATATTACTGAACTGAAAAAGAAAGAAGAAGAACTGTTGGTCAAATCGGCAGTTATTAAGGAAATTCATCACCGTGTCAAAAACAATCTGCAGACTATCGCAAGTCTGCTCAGGATGCAGACCAGACGGACCGAAGATGAAAATACCAAAAATATTCTGCGTGATATCATAGGCAGGATCAACAGCATAGCATTGGTGCATGAAGCCCTTTCCCAGCAAGACAGTGATGTCGTGAATGTTGCCGAAGTGGCAGAACGCATATATCAGGCAATCATTACTAGTATGGTAATGCCTGATTTTAAGCTGGAGAGCAGCTTTACCGCCGATGAGCTTATCCTGCCTTCAGAGCAAGTTACAGCTGTAGGGTTGATTTTGAATGAGTTGTTGCAAAATGCTTTGGAACATGGTTTTGAAAATTGTACCAGCGGTAAAATGACGGTAGCACTGCAGGTAAGACCAGACAGCTATTCTTTGGAAATAACGGATGATGGTATCGGTCTTCCACCAGGTTTTGAAATTGGACAAACTAATAGTTTAGGGCTTAAAATTATAC
>CAYLRW010000070.1:0-6621 GCA_964386405.1 uncultured Acidaminococcales bacterium
ATTAAAGTTGCCGTCAGTTTCAATGCCAGCTGGTGGCTTACTATGAAAAGCGTTGTCCTGCCAAGTGCTCTGCCGGTTATTTTTGCCGGTCTGCGTCTGGCTGCCGGAACCTCCTTGTTGCTTCTCGTTGCCGCTGAAATGATTGCCGCACAAGAAGGTATCGGAGCCCTTATCCTGCACTATGGCGACCTGATGATTACTGATAAACTAATGGCCGGTGTCATCGTACTCTCAGTATTAGGTCTGCTGTTCCACCTGTTTTTGCAATGGCTGGAAAAGAAAGCCGTTCCCTGGAAGGACTAATTACCCGGGAAATACCAAGTCCCTGCTATTTTTGCTAATCTAGCAAAAATAGCAGGGACTTTATTCTTTAATGCTTCTCTATTTTAATTTCAAAAGTTCTGTTCCAAGGCAATGTAAATTGCCACTTGCTAACAGTCTTTGCTGAAATATAGGGAGTAACAAAACTTTTTAGTTGATCCGTAATTGTACTTTCCAAAATTTGCTTCTGCTCGGGTAAGAATGTGCCGTCCTGCCATTGTCTTGCCCAAACCAGTTTTTTCCTGACAACATCACGCACGTTACTCTGATATGCCCAATCATCAAGATACCTGACAAACAACAAATCATCCTTGCTTTCCTGACTAAAATAAGGTGCCTGCAATCCTTGCACAAGGGCAAAGCCAATCGTATTAGCTGCAGTGTTCCAACCTGCATAACCTGCAAGCGACCAAGCCAGTTGCTCGTTAAAGAGTCCTTTGACAAGTGCGTTGTCAGCACCATTAGCATAAGCGACATCAGCTATAGCAACATTTTTGTTTTTTTGCAAATATGCTTCAACTTTTTGGAGAAATATTCTTTGTCCTGGTTGCAGCTGCCCAGAATTCGCTGTATCGTTGCCTTGCAAAGTAACTCCATTAGCCGGCGTGTTAACCGCCAGAATCAAATCAGCATATTTATCTTTGGGTGCTGGCCATGCTCCGGCAGCTAATATTTGGTTGCGGACTGTTGTCATGACCTTATCATCTTCATAGGCAGGAATTGTATTTTCGCCCACACCTTCTGCATAAAAAGCATGAACAATTGGCACTTTGCCCATCTCTTTATTGACAGCACGCTCGAGAAGTACTATGCCCAATTGGTCAGCACCGGCAAAAAAGCGCACCTTTCGCTGCTCAAGGCTCTGATTGACTGCTTCGAGCTTACGTGCGTCCCGGTGAGCATCCGAATACTGTGCCGTATCATCCCTGCCTAAAAGCAAATAATCAAACCTGCCATCCTCTGTACCTGTCAGCAGCCTCTCGGTGACTGCTAAGTTCTTAAGCCTGCGGCTGTATAAATCGCGCAAAACAGTTTCCGGTATTGTTTTGCCCAAACTAAGTCTTTCTTTATTTTCACGATTAGTCAGACCAATAACCTCGTTTTTATCCGTCAATTCTCCTAAACGGAAAATTTGGCTGCCATATTCTTTGTAATAATCTGGTTCGACCGGAGCACTACTAGCCTTTGGTGAACGCATCACAGTGGCAAAAACATAAACAGGTATATCAGCAAATTTATTTTTGAACTGCAGTAGTCTTGTCGTCCGCTTCATAAGCAACTCATCAGAAAGATGATGGGTTCTCGATGCTACCAAGCCTCCATAAATCATACTGTCACTGCTAACAACAACAGCAGAGGAGCCAGTCGCATTATTTTCCAGCCAACTGTAAAGCTTTTCCGGATCACCAGCATGATTAAAAGAAGCAATCAAATCAAGCGGAGGGGTTTGGATATCCCAGCCAGCAGCCCGAAAAGTATCTACCGTATAATCGAGGCAGACCGGCCTATCATCAAGCGGTACAAACAAAATACGTCCGCCAGCTTCTGCCAGATTGGCAAAGAGCAGAAACATTGCTATAAAAACATACTTTTTCATTTATATTCATGCCTCACTTCAAATTAAACAATAAAAAAGCCTCTGCCTGTACTTTCTACAAACAGAGGCTTGAATCCTTTAATTATTCTGGTTAAAACGGGAGAGAAACTCTTTAGTCCTCGGATTAGCTGGGTTCTTAAAAATAATTTCCGGTTCTGCTTCTTCAGCAATCACGCCCTGATCTATGAAGATAACCTTTGACGCAACTTCTCTTGCGAAAGCCATTTCATGTGTTACAACAATCATCGTAAGGCCAGCATTTGCTAATTCGCGCATAACATTAAGCACTTCACCAACCATTTCGGAGTCCAGCGCCGAAGTCGGTTCATCCAAAAGAAGCACTTCCGGTTCCAACGCCATAGCACGGGCAATAGCGACACGCTGCTTTTGTCCTCCGGACAATTGATGTGGTTTAGCATTGATATAATCAGCCATACCTACGTAATATAAATATTTCATAGCAGTTTGTCTGGCTGCCTCGCGGTCCTTTTTCAAAACTTTGACCTGACCGACAACACAATTTTCCAGTACCGTCATGTTGCTGAAGAGATTGAACTGCTGGAAAACCATACCTACTTTTGTTCTGTACAAAGCAAGGTCTTTATATTTTTTCAGCACATCTTCACCTTTATAACAGATTTCTCCGCTTGTCGGTGTCTCCAGAAAATTAATACAGCGAATCAAAGTTGATTTACCGGAGCCTGATGGACCGATAATACATACTACATCGCCTTTATTAACCGAGAAATCGATGCCTTTTAAAATCTCACGGTCACCAAATTGCTTCTTTAAGTTTTTTATTTCCAGAATGTTTTTCTGCTCATCCATGTTATCTATCCTGCTCCTTCCGTGTCGGTACCTGGAAGTGGCCGCAAGGATCCTGCATTGGATCATAAGCTACCAACTGATAATCGCGAGGGCCAGCCATCCTGCCCTCCACCCAACGCAAAAGACGCGAAACGGTAAAAGTCATGATGAAGTAAATAGTGCAAGTAATGAAGAAAACTTCAAAATACTTGTAATATACGCCCGCTGCAGATTTCGAAGAGAAATAAAGCTCTGTAACGGAAATAACATTCAATACCGAAGTATCCTTAATATTGATAATAAGGTTATTACCTATTTGCGGCATAATATTGCGCAGCGCCTGTGGTAAAATCACCGAGCGCATAGTCTGAAAATGATTCATGCCTATTGCGGTAGCTGCCTCTGTCTGGCCGGGATCAATGGAGTTGATGCCACCACGTACGGTTTCTGCCATATAAGCACCGGTATTGATGGAAACGACCAGAAAACCTGCAAACATAGCCGACATATCAATATTAAAAAGACTCATTGAGCCGTAATAAACAACCATCGCTTGTACAATCATAGGCGTACCGCGGAAAACTTCCACATAGGCGTCAAGTAACCAACGCACAACCCTGTAAAAGCTTTTTTTGACTGCGCCCGTGTTAGGGTCAACAGGAATTGTCTGAATTATACCTACGATAAAACCAATAAGGCAGCCAATGAAAGTTCCCACCAAGGCTAGCAAAAGAGTGACCATTGCGCCTTTTACAAAGAGCCCGCCATATTGTTGTAATAAGAAAAATACCCACTCACCAAAAGTAGTTGGCATTGTTGTCATGTCTATTCCCACCCTGTCTGCTTAACCATAAGTCAATACGGGACGGCAAAGCCGCCCCGTATAATGAAAACAATTTATTTTGCTAACGGTTGAATTTTGATTGCATCTTCCATAATCTTCTTGAAGTCTGCTTCAGTCATTTTGCTGAGTTTAGCATTCATTGCTTTGACGAGATCAGCATTGCCTTTTTTGACTGCGATACCAATTTCAACATCTTCTTTTGTTGTTTTGAAGCCCTTATCAGGTGCGAATTCCAAAACAGCAAGCTCTTTGTTAGCATAAGAAGCAGCCATTGCAGTCGGAATGTCGGTGACAATCAGATTGCATTTGCCGGACTGAAGAGCAACTATCATACCAGGAACATTTTCAATTCCCGGCAGTTTATTAACTTCAGGAATCTGGTCAATCAGGTCATACCAGATTGTATTTAATTGAGAAGTAGCAACGGCACCTTTCAAATCAGCTACGCTTTTTGCGGAAGCTTGCGGTGAATCTTTGCGTACCAACCCAACAACATTAGCATAATAGTAAGGAACTGTGAAATCAACGCTTTCTTTACGTTTGCTGGTAATGCTCATGCCAGCGATAGCAGCATCAATTTTACCGGAAGCAACTGCCGGTGCAAGTCCATCCCATTCAATCTTGTGGACTTCCAACGTTGCGCCCATGGATTCGGCTAGCATCTTGCCAATCATAACATCGTAACCATTAGCATATTCTGAACTGCCGGCAATCTTAACAGCGCCGTTATCAGGTGTTGTTTGTGTCCAATTGTAAGGAGCGTAACCACATTCCATACCGACCTTCAAAACTTTCTTTGTTTCTTTTTTATCGCCGCCACATCCAGCAAGAAGTGCGAGAGATACGAGCAGCAATGCACAAACTGTAATGCTTAAAATTTTCTTCGAAAAGTTCATCTTTACACAGCCTTTCTCCTTTTATTAATAGGTTAATTCTAACCTTTGTGAACAATTTGTGTCAATACATTAAGAATGTATACATTAACGTTTCACCAAGGGGCCGTTTCAAAAAAAATTGTTATTTTACGTAATTGTTGATATTGCTGTCTTTCAGCAGAACATCGTGTGCGCCGCCTTCAACAAGGCTGGTAGCAGAAACCAATGTCAGCTTCGCGTTCTTTTGCAGCTCAGGAATAGTCAGAGCTCCACAGTTGCACATAGTAGAACGAACTTTGCTCAGGGAGAGCGTTACATTGTCTTTCAATGTGCCGGCATAAGGAACATAGGAATCGACACCCTCTTCGAAAGATAATTTGCTGGCGCCGCCCATATCATAACGCTGCCAGTTGCGGGCACGGTTGGAACCTTCACCCCAGTATTCCTTCATATAGCTGCCGTTGATGTTGACCTTATTGGTAGGGCTTTCATCAAAACGGGCAAAATAACGGCCGAGCATCATGAAATCAGCACCCATAGCCAAAGCCAAAGTCATATGATAATCATAAACTATACCGCCATCGGAACAAATAGGTACATATATGCCGGTTTCTGCAAAATATTCATCACGTGCTTTTGCTACTTCAATCAAAGCAGTGGCCTGACCACGGCCAATACCTTTTTGTTCACGAGTAATACAAATGGAACCGCCGCCGATACCAACTTTAATAAAATCAGCCCCAGCTTCTGCCAAATAGCGGAAACCTTCTTTGTCAACGACATTACCAGCACCGACCTTAACTGTATCACCATATTTTTCGCGGATCCAGTCCAAAGTCAACTTCTGCCATTCGCTGAAACCTTCAGAGGAATCTATGCAAAGCACATCTGCTCCGGCTTCAACCAATGCAGGCACTCTTTCCGCATAGTCTCTGGTATTGATACCGGCACCAACGATATGGCGTTTTTGTTCGTCCAATAGTTCCAAAGGATATTCCTTATGTGATGCATAGTCCTTGCGGAATACCATATAAAGCAGTCTGCCTTCGTCATCGATTACCGGCAAAGTGTTTAATTTGTTATCCCAGATTATGTCATTTGCTTCTTTTAAAGAAGTACTGCTCGTAGCAACAATCATGGATTGAATCGGAGTCATAAACTCAGAAACCTTAGTGCTAAGCTCCATGCGGCTGACACGATAATCACGGCTGGTAACGATACCTTCCAATTTGCCATTGACAGTACCGTCAGAAGTAACAGCTACAGTAGAATGACCTGTTTTTTCTTTCAATTTCAGAATATCAGCCAGTGTGCTGTTGGGAGTGATATTAGAATCACTCGTTACGAAGCCAGCGCGGTAGGATTTAACACGTGCCACCATTGCCGCTTCACTTTCTATAGACTGGGAACCGTAGATAAAAGAAATTCCGCCCTCTTTTGACAGTGCAATTGCCAATTTATCATCGGACACAGACTGCATAATTGCGGAAACCAAAGGAATATTCATTGTGATAGCCGGTTTTTCGCCTTTTTTGAACTTTACAAGTGGAGTTTGTAAGTTAACGTTAGCCGGAACACACTCTACACCTGAATAACCAGGTATTAATAAATACTCACTGAATGTATGCGCCGCCTCTTCATAAATAAAAGCCATCATCAACCATCCTTTTCCTAAAATATTTTACAATATTCTACCACTAAACCTCTTGTACAGCAAACTTTTTTTGTTACTTTTCATACATTTTTTCAAAAAAGTTGAAAAGCGCACCACTGTTACGTTTTTCACAATGGTACGCTTTCTCATCATTTATGCTTCAATGCGCGCCAGGCAATGTCATGCCGATAGTGCGCGTCTTTAAAATTAATCAATTCTACAGCCGCATAAGCTTTGTCCTTAGCCGCACGTATATCACTGCCGGTTGCCGTCACACCCAGAACTCGCCCGCCAGCCGTGACAATTGCGTCGCCGGCTTGCTTTGTACCAGCATGGAAAACAATCGTATCCGGCAAAGAATTAGCTTCTTCAAGTCCTGCTATTGGCAGGCCCTGCTGATAGTCTGCTGGATAACCGCCGGAAGCCATAACGACACAAACCGTAGCCGCATCAGCCCATTCCACCTTGACTTCGTGCAAACGCCCTTGCGCACAGGCAAGCATCACTTCTACCAAATCGCTTT
>CAYLRW010000071.1:0-6612 GCA_964386405.1 uncultured Acidaminococcales bacterium
CGCCGCTATTTGGAATACTTTTGCATCAGATCAGGTCGTGTTGACTGAGCCTACAACAGACCGCTGGGGAACTTGGATAAGTGCCCTCATCCCTGTAAAAAATCCCGCGGATGGCAAAGTGATTGCTGTTTTTGGTCTTGATTATTCAGCATCTGAGTGGTATGCACATTTGTGGAAGCATATGATTCCGGATATTATTATTGTTACTTGTCTCCTGCTGCTGTTTTTTGTTTTGCTGCATACGTGGGAACAGAACGGTATTTTGAGAGCTCTTGGCAAAAAACTTGCATACAACGAAGCTTTGTATCGGAGCGTGTTTAATCAGGCACCGGTTGGCATAGCAATTATGAATGACAAAAATTTTGCATCGCAGTCGGAATTGGGAAGCCTGAATATTAACCCGATGTTTGAGAAGATTATTGGCAGAAACGGCAAGGCATTAAAAAGTGTCCAATGGACGGAAATTACTTATCCGGAAGATCTTAATGCCGATTTGCGCAGCTTTGCCCAATTCAAAAATGGTGAGATTGATGGCTATTCAATGGAAAAAAGGTTTTTGAAACCAGACGGCTCAATTGTTTGGGTCAATATGAAGGTTTCACAGCTACTAGGTATTCCGGACAAACATTCTATGCATATCTGTTTGCTGGAGGATATCTCTTTGCGTAAAGCGACAGAAGAGTCTTTAAAGGAAAGCGAGCGCAGCAAAACGGTGCTGCTTTCCAATCTTCCAGGTTTGGCTTACCGATGCAATTATGACCGCGAATGGACGATGCAGTATGTTTCGGCGGGGTGTCTTGCTTTGACAGGCTATTTGCCGGAAAGCCTGTTGCATAATAGAGATTTATCCTATAATGATTTGATTGCACCGGATTACAGGGATACTCTTTGGGAGGAATGGAAACGCGTACTTGCCATGCGAGCACCATTTAAACAAGAATACGAGATTACCACTGCTAATGGTGAAAAAAAATGGGTTCTGGAAATGGGCGAAGGGGTCTTTGACGAGCATGGGCAAGTAATTGCTTTAGAAGGAATTGTAGTAGATATATCGGAACGTAAGAAATACGAAAATTTCCTTGTTTATAATAATATGCATGATAGATGGACAGGCTTACTTAATCGCAACTATTTGGAAAACCTGTTGGATAGTGACACTCAAGAATATCATGCCAATAAAAGAGCTTTTGTTGGTCTTAATATGAGCCACACACAATCATTAACAAAAGTCTATGGCTTCCATTATACGCGCACTTTGCTTAAAAAGGCGGCGGATATTCTTAGCCAGTATTGTACAGATAAACACTTGCTGTTTCATACTTTTGTTGACCGTTTTGTCTTTTATTTGTCAGACTACAAAGATAAAAACGAATTATATGCTTTTTGCCAAACAATGGAACATGTTTTAGAAACATTGCTTAGACCAGAAAGAGTGAATGCCGCTATTGGGGTCATCGAAATCGCGTCAGATAATAAACTGGATGCTGATTTGCTTTTGAAAAAACTCCTGATTGCTTCGGAAAAAGCTTTTGATATGTCTGATAAACATTTCGGCATTTGTTTTTATGATGCAGATATGGAAGCAAAGATAATACGTGAGGAAGATATTAAGCGGGAAATTGCGCAAATTGTAGATGACGAAAATAAGCAAGGAATATTCTTATTGTATCAACCAATTTTAGATATCAAATCGAATAAGATTCAGGCGTTTGAAACCTTAGCCAGATTAAAAAGTGAGAAGTTTGGCTTGATTTCGCCGATGGAATTCATTCCTATCGCTGAGAAAACAAAACTAATTATTCCACTTGGCCAAAAAATAATTATGGAAGCTTTGCAATTCCTTCAAAAACTACAAATGAACGGTTATGCAACAATTAACATTTCTATTAATGTTTCAGCTATTGAATTGCTGCAGGAAGACTTTGTCGATAATTTGCTGAAAATAATCAGTGAAAAGCAGGTTGCGCCTGAGCGAATTGGACTGGAACTGACCGAATCGATTTTTTCTTCGGACTATGAAGAGATCAATAACATTCTCTGGAGATTAAGAAAGATGGGGATTCATATTTCCATAGATGATTTTGGCACAGGTTATTCTTCGCTTGCCCGTGAAAGTGAATTAAGTATTGATTGCTTAAAAATTGATAAGTATTTTATAGATAAATTATTGGAAATTCAGCCGGAACAAGCAGTAATCAAAGAAATTATTTCGATGGCACATAAAATGGGACATTCAGTAATTGCCGAAGGTGTAGAATATGAAACGCAAAAGCAATACCTGTTGGCGAACAACTGCGATAAAATACAAGGGTATCTCATAGGCAAACCTTCAGATGAAGAAGAGGCGGTTAAACTATTAGAAAAATATAATAAGCCATTGTGATTGTTATATTGAACTACCAATTTAAGACTGGAAAAGATCTGGGTTCGAGGGGGTAAAAAACAATGATTACGATCAAACAGGCAGAAACAGTTTTCTATGTCGGCGATTCTGCAAAACAGCCGCTAGCTGAGATGACGTTTGTCTATGCAGGAGACAATATAATAATAATTGATCATACATCTGTAGCGGATGAGCTCCGAGGGCAAAACATCGGGAAACAGTTACTCGAAAAGCTTATTGGATTTGCAAGGGAGAAAAATAAAAAAGTTATTCCCCTTTGTCCTTTTGCCAAGAATGAGATGATGAGAAACAAAGAGGAATATGCAGACATACTTTTTGATAATTGCAGCTAAAGGAGAAAAAAATTAGCTGTTTAAATTTTGCTGATGCGTTCCAGATATTTTTTCATATTGAATTTTTGTGCCAGACGGGAGCCTGACATATAGCGTATTTTTCCAAAAATCGGCCGTTCTTTCCAAGCACGATCATGCAAACCGCCGATACTCCAGGCAATGCCGGTATAACCGTTGGGATCCCGGCCATCCAGCAAATAGCGATCATTCAGCTGAATTGCGATTTCTAAAGCTGTTTTAGGTGAAGGTGACCATTCAAGAATTTTTTTCGCCCAGTACATTCGGAGGTAACCGTGCATTTTGCCGCGTTTCGTCATTTCCAACTGAGCAGCATTCCAATAAGGATCATGAGTTTCAGCCTTTTCAAGCTGCTCAAGCGTATAAAGATAAGGGCGTTCGTCATGTAGGTGATGGCCTAATGTTTGCTGACCCCACATAGGGAAACCTTCAATTTTTTGGTAGTTTGGATTGTAATAACAAAAATTATCAGCTAATTCGCGCCGGATGATGAGCTCTTCCAAAAAGGCCTCTTGGCTGGAGCCAGGCTGCCCTTTTTGAAGAATGGTTAGAGCAACACGCTGTGGTGCGAGCTGGCCAAAATGCAGATATGGTGATAGATTTGATTGCCGATCCTCGCCGGGGTCATTGCTTAGCGTTCCGTAGCCTGTCAAGTGCTTGTTGATAAAATGATCAACTTGCTGGTAAGCTGCGTTACTGCCAGGCAAGAGCCATTGCACAGGATTTATCAGCCTGTCAACCGGCAGCGAAGCAAGTACTTTTTCCCAGTCGAAGATGGGAACAGGATAAGGCCAATTGATAGGATGGTACTGCAGAGGTGTGAAAGCGTCAAGGTAAGCGGACAAGACACGCTGTATTTTTGGACGCAGTGTATAAGCTCCATATTCTTGTTTTGGTGAGGCCAGCCAGCAAGGAATAATGTTGTGGGCATCTACCTCGTAGACAGGGATGGCAAGCTCTTGCAAGAGATGGCGCTTCCATTGCTGTTTGACCATTAATGGGTCAAAGTCGGTGATAACTGTTTGTGCTTGGCTGCGCTCCAGAAAGCGAATCAATTCGGTCACAGGATCGCCAAACAGAAGCGAAAAAGGTATATTTTTTGCTTGCAGCTGCGCGCTGGTTTCTGCCAAGCCTTTTAACATAAAATGGTATTGCCTTAAAGTGGCACCGGCAAAGTTTGGCGTTAGACAAAAAACAACGCCGAGAGGTTCGTTTTTTTCCAATGCTAGCTGCTGTGCGAAAACTAATGCCCAATTATCCTCAGCGCGTTGGTCGCGACTCATCCAATAGACAATTGGACCAGATCGGGAAAGACCATCTTTTAGCTTTCTGATTCGCTCTGTTTTCATGTTAACCTCCTGGAAGAATTCCTTTAGCGTCTATTTCTTTAAAAAGTTTTTTATTCCTGCTAATTGATGATGACAGGCATTAATTAATGTAGAATTATTGACTGTGGGCAAGAAGTCTTTGTGCGATATCTTGTCAAGCAAGCTAACAAGTGGTAGAATATCAATGTTACCGACGCTACTATAGCTCAGCTGGTAGAGCATCTCATTCGTAATGAGAGGGTCGTAGGTTCGAATCCTATTAGTAGCTCCAACAAAACAATTACCGCCAAGACTTAGTCTTGACGGTTTTCTTTATTTTAATTAGCTAGGTGCAAACTCATGTGGCGAAAAAATGAGGTTGCTTGTTTAAATTTTCTGAATATTGTATAATCGCCATAGGAGATATGTTATTACGTGTTATAAAGGGCAGGCTCTTTTAATGGGTGACAAAAAACTGTAGTTGCCTACTAATGTTTTGGTGCTAATAGCTAAATAAAAGGAGAGGTGATTTATTATGGGCCCATTTTGGGGCAGTCGTTGGGATGGTTTTGGACCATTTATGATGTTACCGATGATTTTCATCTGGCTTCTCATAATTGTGATTGGTATTTTGTTAGTACGTAAGCTATGGCGCGAAAATCATGATAAGCAAGTGCCCACTGGATCTAAAACAGCTACTGATATTTTGAAAGAACGTTATGCGAAGGGCGAAATAAGTAAAGAAGAGTTTGAGCAAATTAAAAAGGACATTGAGTAGGTAGTCTTAGAATAAAAAAGGCACCCTTCCGCCATAAAACAACGGATGGTGTCTTTTTTAGCCTCATTTATCTTCGGGAAACAAAACTTTAATTAATTCGACGACGCGTTGATCGCAGACCTGATAAGTGACTTCCAGTCCTTTGCGCTGGCCGGAAATGATGCCGGCAGAACGGAGCTTTTGCAAGTGCTGGGAGGTGGTGGATTGCGGCATACCCAGGCATTCTTGCATGTGACAAACGTTGCAGCCGCCTTTTTCAAGCAGTCCTCGGACGATGCAAAGACGTACAGGATGCGCCAAGGCCTTCAGAACTTCTGAAATTTCATTATATTTATTCATATCCATGTCCATTTGTGACACCCTTTCATTACTGTATCCATATATTACGATTTAATAATAATTCTGGTCAGGACTAATGTCAAGCGCAACTATTTTTTAAATAAAATGTTGTCATAAGCCTATTTTACTATTGACAACAATAACGTTAAATCGTAATATAAAGATATAAGGAATATATATGTCGGGTATGTAGTTTTATAAATTAAAGGAGGTTTTTTGTATGAATAAGGACGGAGGTTGGAGCCCCTATGTAGCAGGTGGTTTAAGTGGGTTAGTATCAATCGGTTCTGTCTGGTTTGTAGGTAAATATCTGGGCGCATCGACAACATTTGTCAAAACTACTGGCATGTTGGAAAAAATTTTTTCGCCTGAACGGGTAGCCAAAATGCCCTACTTTATTAAGGAAACTCCGGCCATCGACTGGCAGTGGATGGTTGTTATAGGAATTGCTATTGGCGCATTTGTGGCTGCTGTTACTTCCGGCAGTTTCAAATTGCAGGCAGTCCCTGATCTGTGGGAAAGCCGCTTTGGATCTGCGGTAGCTCCCAGAGCTATGGTTGCTTTTGTCGGCGGCATTATCGCGATGTTCGGCGCACGTCTTGCCGATGGCTGCCCCAGCGGGCATGGGCTCAGCGGTGGCTTGCAGCTCGCGGTAAGCGGCTATGTTGCGTTAGCCTGCTTCTTTATTGGCGGGTTGATTTCAGCTAATTTGCTTTACAAAGGCGGTGACAAAAAATGATGACGCTTCTATATGGTTTGATTACGGGTATCTTGTTTGGTTTCTTTCTGCAAAAGGGTCGCGTCTTAAGATATGACAAACAAGTCGGAGCCTTGCTTTTTAAGGATATGACGATTGTAAAATTCATGCTTTCACATATAGCGGTAGCAATGGTTGGTGTTTACTTCCTGTATGATATGGGAATAGTGAAGCTCTCGTTAAAACCCATGATCGTTGGCGGCGTGGTACTTGGTGGTTTGATTTTTGGACTTGGCTGGGGTCTTCTCGGTTATTGTCCAGGCACATCTCTCGGTGCTTTGGGCGAAGGCCGCATAGATGCCCTTTGGGGTATCGGCGGTATGCTTGTGGGAGCAGGAATCTATGCCGAAGCATATCCTTATCTGCAAAAGACAGTGCTGACCTGGGGTGATTATGGCAAAATTACAATTCCGCAGGTTTTAGGCGTTAATCATTGGTTGGTAATCGTACCGTTTGTATTACTAACCTTTATGTTATTCAGGTGGTTCGAGAAAAAGGGTCTTTAAATAAACAGAAGTAAAAAAGCGTCTGCATTTTACAGGTATTAAACCTGTTCTGCAGACGCTTTTTGCTGTTCCATTTAAAACTATTCTGCTTCTTCGTCCTGAAGTTCGCAGGAAACTCCTTGCTGTGGATTTTTCGCATTTTCAATGATGACTGGCACACATTCGATAACC
>CAYLRW010000072.1:0-6568 GCA_964386405.1 uncultured Acidaminococcales bacterium
GCAGACCTCTTCGATGTCAACGAAGCGCTCTAACCAACTGAGCTATAACCCCTCAACGTGGAATATTATAGCTAAAAAACAAGCTTTTTGTCAAGAGTAAATATGCATGTTAGGCGTGGTGGCATAATATGATGTTGATTTTCTGCTATAATATAGAAATATAATATTGTACCGATATCACATTTTGTGTGGTTGAAAATCAGAAAGAAGAGATTAGTCGATGATTGAGTTGAAAAAAGATGAAGAAACAAGTGTCAAAGGACCCTATGGAGAAATTGACATGGTTATTACCCCTTGTACGGTTAAAGAAAATACTCAGCCTGTTTTGATTATGGCACACGGGTTTCGTGGCTCAATGGAAGGTGGCGGCAGAGCTAAATACCTTGCTGATTTAGCTGGCGAAATTGCGCACGTCGTACGTTTTAATTTTAATGGCAGTCAGCTATTGTCTAGACAGATAGAAGAGTTGGAAAATGTAGTAAGCTATGTGAAACAACGTTACGCAGGCAGCAAAATTGTTCTTTTAGGCAGAAGTATGGGCGGTTGTGCCTCACTTGTCGCAGCATCCAGAGATGCCGAAATCAGAGGGCTGGTTTTGTGGGCAACTCCTAATGACTTACAGTTGACCTTTTTAAATTCTTTAGGTAAGAGTGGTTACCTAAAATTAAAAAATGGTGAAAACTTATACTTAAATGACGAACGTGGTGAATTGGTCTTAACACCGGATTTTCTGCATGATATAAACAAGTATGATTTAATTGAATTACTAAGTAATTGGAAGAAAAGACCTTTGTTAGTTATTCATGGTGCCAAGGATGAAACAGTTCCTTTAGAGCAAGGGCAGCAATCTTACTTTCTGGCTGGTTTGCCAAAGCGACTGGTTGTAATTCCGAATGCGGATCATAGTTTTACTAATCATGGCCATAAAGCGGCTGAAGAAGTATTTTCCTGGTTGCAGCATATCTTGATTTAAAAATTCCATATTTGTAGGCTTTGCTTTATAATAGGGTTAAGAATAGTGAATCTGGAGGAAATATTTTGAAGAAGATATTAGCATTGTTGTCTATTGTTATTTTTGCATTATTGGTGTCAGCTTGTGGTGGCGAGAAAAAAGTGGAAAAACCTAAACCGGCAACGGCAGTTTTTGAAACGAATATGGGCAGCTTTGAAGTTGCTTTGGCAACTGAAGATGCTCCTGACACTTCGAGCAACTTTATTAAGCTAGCAAGAGCGGGTTTTTATAATGGATTAGTATTTCATCGTGTTATTGATGGTTTTATGATTCAGGGCGGAGACCCAATGGGGAACGGCCGCGGCGGCCCGGGCTATCAGATAAAGGATGAATTTTCACCAAAACTTAAACATGACGGTGAAGGCGTTTTGTCAATGGCTAATAGCGGTCCTAACACTGGCGGCTCGCAATTTTTCATCACTTTAAAAGCTACACCTTGGCTTGATGGCAAGCATGCGGTTTTTGGCAAAGTTACAAAAGGTATGGAAGTCGTAAGGAAAATTGGTAAAGTAAAGACTGATGGCAATGATAAACCTGTTCAGGATGTCATCATAAAAACAATATCAATCGTAGAGAATTGAGTCTAGAGCATAAATTAAGGGAGGGATGCATTTGTCGTTAGAAAAAACGGAGCAGAGGATTGAAATAAGGGACCAGCAAGAACTTCTGGGTATTTTGGGGAGAAATGATGAGTTTTTGCGTATTATGCAGGCAGGCATGACCTGCACGCTTGTTGCCCGTGGCAATGTTATTGTGATAAGCGGCGAGGAGGAGTCAGTGGCTTTAGCTGAACAGCTTCTTAGCGAATTACTTTTCCTTTATCGGCAAGGTTTGCCAATAACTGCTCATGATGTACGCTATAGCGTAAGGATGATTGCTGAAGGAAGACAAGCCAGTCTGCACAGAATGTTTGCGGAAACTATTTTGGTCACTAACCGTGGGCGGCAAATCAAGGCCAAAACTCTTGGTCAATGGAATTATCTGGAAACTATTAGAAAGAATACGATAACAATAGGCATAGGACCGGCCGGTACTGGCAAAACTTACCTTGCAGTTGCAATGGCTGTTACTGCTCTTAAAACGAGAGAAGTAGAACGCCTAATTCTAGCGCGTCCTGCTGTGGAAGCTGGAGAAAAACTAGGCTTTTTACCCGGTGATTTGCAAGAAAAAGTTGATCCTTACTTGCGCCCTCTTTATGATGCACTGAGCGATATGCTTGGGATGGAAAACTTCCAAAAATATCTTGCTAAGGGCGTAATCGAAGTTGCCCCTTTGGCCTATATGCGAGGCCGCAATCTGAACGACTCCTTTATAATTCTTGATGAGGCACAGAACACGACTCATGAGCAAATGAAAATGGTTTTGACTAGATTGGGGTTTGGCTCAAAGATGGTTGTTACTGGTGATGTAACCCAGATTGATTTGCCAACGGGTCGCTCATCAGGACTTAACCAGGCTGCAAATGTTTTACATGACATCAAAGGGATAGGAATAGTTCGCTTTACTGAGGGTGATGTGGTAAGACATGAACTTGTAGCAGAGATAGTGCGGGCTTATGATAGATTTGAAATTCGCAAAAGTAAAAATGTAACAGGGCAGGAGGAAGAAAAATGATTATTTCTCTTGAAAATGATCAGGATATTATTGTGATTCCGGAAAAGTTGGAACAACTTCTTAATGATGGCCTGAATGCGGTAGCGAAGCTTCATGGACTCGGAGAACATGAAGAAGTTGATATCACTATCGTAACGGATGAGGAGATTCATGTCTTGAACCGCGATTATCGGAATGTCGACCGCGCTACGGATGTTTTGTCATTCGCTTTGGATGAAGATGGCGGCGAACCGGAATTGGTGGGAGGACCTGAAGTTCACTTGCTTGGTGATATCATTATTTCTGCTGAGACTGCTATGCGCCAGGCTGAGGAGTTCGGGCACGGACTGGAACGAGAAATAGTTTATCTTGCTGTGCATGGTTTGCTGCATCTTTTGGGCTATGATCATATGCAAGAGGAGGACAAAGTTGTGATGAGAGCTAAGGAAGAGGAAGCCTTGAGGGAAATAAAGTTGTCCGAAGAGTTTTTGGCTGCTCGTTAGGAGGCTGTTTGTAATGGACAAAGAACTTTATGCTGCTGCTTTAGCCGTTAGGCAGCAAGCCTATGCTCCTTATTCAAAATTTAGCGTAGGAGCTGCGGTAAGGACTGCAGACAATAATATTTATGTGGGCTGCAACGTTGAGAATGCTTCTTACGGTTTAACCTGCTGCGCAGAGCGTAATGCGATTTATGCTGCAATTGCGGCCGGTGAGAAAAAATTCAAGGCTCTTTGCGTTGTTGCGGCAACGGCGGAACCCGTTGCGCCATGTGGAGCCTGCCGGCAAGTTATGAGCGAGTTCGGCATCAATGATTTGTTTTTAGCCAATTGTGATGGGAAAGTAATGAGAATGACGTTGGAAGAGTTACTGCCATATAGCTTTAGCTCTGATAACCTGAAGAAATTATAAATTAATCAAAGGAAGTGATTGCCATAGAAACACAAGAGACGCATTACTCAGGTTTTGTAGCTGTAGTTGGACGGCCAAATGTTGGTAAATCCACATTAGTAAATAGTTTGATTGGTGAAAAGATTGCGATAATGTCTGATCGTCCTCAAACCACAAGAAATAAAATTATGTGCATTCTTAATACGGATAATGCACAAATTATGTTCTTGGATACCCCTGGCATTCACAAGCCGCAGCATAAATTAGGCGAATATATGGTGCGTTCAGCAGAAAGCACCCTGCATGAGGTTGATGTCATTCTTTTTGTTGTTGATGTTAATGAGAAAAAGGGTGCTGGCGACGACTATATAATCGAACAATTGAAAAAAGTAAAGACACCGGTTATTTTGGTAGCAAATAAAATTGACAAGCTTGCAGACAAGGGACAATTGTTCCCTATTATTTCTTCATATACTAAAAACTACGATTTTACTGCTGTAGTCCCTACTTCTGCTCTAACAGACAATGAGTTCAAAGCTTTGCTTGACGAAATCATTAAGCATTTACCAGAAGGGCCGCAATATTTTCCGGAGGATATGATTACTGACCAACCGGAGCGAGTAATAGCGGCAGAAATGATCAGGGAAAAAGTATTGAAACTGACTCGTGACGAAGTTCCTCACTCCATTGCCGTTGAAATAGAGGAAATGAAGACGAGAACTAATGAAGATCTCTATATCAGAGCAGTTATCTATGTGGAGCGTGAATCACAGAAGGGCATTGTTATCGGTGCTAAAGGCAGTCTCCTGAAACTTATCGGCAGACAGGCACGTGAGGATATTGAGAATCTCTTAGGTAACAAGGTTTATCTGGATCTTTGGGTCAAGGTGAAACCTGATTGGCGTAACAGAGAAAATATCCTACGGCAATTTGGTTATGAAGGCTGATTTGATTGTTTGACCACATAAAAATATCATGATATGATTTCTCTATATAGTTTATAAAATATTAATTGTTAGGAGAGGATGTCCTATAGAAGGCGATCCTGCGTTATCGAACGCAATGAAATTGGTGCTTATTTTTATAATGGCACTGTTAAACGGCTTTTTCGTTATGGCGGAATACTCACTTGTACGAATCAGAAAAAGCAGGCTGGAAGAATTAATTCAACAAGGTAATGGACGTGCCAAGGCAGTCTTGGAAATGACGCTGTCTTTAGACACTTATCTCAGTGCGACTCAGATGGGAATAACGATTGCTTCTCTGGCTCTTGGCTGGCTGGGAGGACCTTTTTTGGTTGAATTACTGCATGGTCTTATTGGCACGGAATACTTTGAACCATGGTCTGTACATGTGGCCTCCGTGTTTCTGACTATCTTTGTGCTTGTTTTTGTTCATGTCGTTTTCGGTGAATTGGTACCAAGAGCTATTGCTTTGGGCAAAGTTGAAAAAATTGCAATGGCTGTTTCACGACCGCTTAATCTTTTTTATGTTTTAACCTTTCCTTTAGTGGTTATTTTCAGCAGAGTTTCACGTGCTGTTTTGCAGTTATTGGGTATTGAATCCGTCCAAAAAGAAGATATTGCCCATTCGGAAGATGAACTGCGTATGATTGTAAGCGCGAGTGAGCGCGGCGGTGTGCTTGACCACATGGAAAGCCGTCTGATTGATAATGTTTTTGATTTTGCTGACCGTGTTGCGCGTGAGGTTATGGTGCCACGTCAAGATATGGTTTGTTTGTTTGCGGATGATAGCTTGTCTGACAACATGAAAGTTGTGAAAGAAACCGGTCACACTCGTTACCCGTTATGCCTGGAAGACAAAGATCATACAATCGGTATTATTCATATACGAGATTTGATGGACTTGAATGGAAAAAGTGATGACTACGATTTGCGTAATGTTATGCGCGAAATAGTTGTTGTTCCTGAGGGTATGTCAATAGCAAAAATTCTGCAGACATTGCAGAAAAAACATATTCAGATGGCTGTTGTTGCTGATGAATATGGAGGCACAGCTGGTCTTGTTACCATGGAGGATTTGTTGGAAGAAATTGTTGGTGACATCCAGGATGAACATGATCAGGAGGAACCAGATATTTCGCGTTTACCTGATGGTTCCTATGAGTTCGACGGTCTTGTCCTGTTGGATGATGTCAGCGATCTTTTAAACATTGAATTTGATGAACCAGAAGAGGATACTATTGGTGGGTTTGTCTTTGGACTTTTAGGCAGAAGGCCAGAAGTTGGGGATATAGTTATGGCAGAGGGGTATGCATTTGAAGTTCTACGCGCTGCCGGATTCAGAGTTGAAAGGGTCAAAGTTAAGCATTTTGCTCCTGAAGGTGTGAAAAAAACAGATAATGAATAAAGAAGCTTATCAGGACGAGATTATAATCTTAAGAGTGAAAGATTGGCAGACTGCGGATAAATACGCAGTCTGTTTTTCACGTGACCATGGCAAGATATCATTTATAGCTTATGGTGCCAGATATGGTAAGTCTAACGGTGGCAGGCTGATCCAGCCTTTTAATCAGCTTTCGGCAAAACTTATTGGCGGCAGGCGTTTCGACACACTACAGCAGTGCGAGCTAGGTGTTTTGCCGAAGACAATGGATATAATGGGGTTGGCTTACGCGGCTGTCATAGCTGAGGCTGTGGAAAATCTGACGGAGGATTACTCGCCCCAGGAAGAGATTTTTGTGCTATTACAACAAGCACTGGTCTTGCTTAGCAGTCATAATAAAAGGCTCGTTGTTGTCAGCTCTTTGTGCAAATTACTGAGTTTGTGCGGGTTTGACCCCGAACTTGAAGTTTGTACGACCTGCCATGAGAAAATTGAAGGAGATGCTTATTTCAGCACTGTACAGGGCGGCGTTGTCTGTGATCATTGCAGTACGGGCGTTGAACTGCCTTTTGCAGTTGGTACACGTGAGTTGATGTTAAAATTACAGCGCCTGGACTTTGAAAATCCTGAGAAATTCGTAGTTCGTGGTGCAGATCTGATGCAGCTTGAGCAAACATTATATAAATTCCTGGTTTATCAAACGGATAAGCCTCTTGTCAGCTTACAGTT
>CAYLRW010000073.1:0-6458 GCA_964386405.1 uncultured Acidaminococcales bacterium
AAAAAAGATGCCAGTTCGGTCAAAATACCTATACTGGCATCAAAAATATCAGGAAAGTCTGTTTTTGAAATCTTCATAACCAAAAGTTTTGACAACTTCGACTTCGCCGTTAGTTCTGGCAATAGCGATGGCGGGAAGCCTCATACCATTGAAAGTGTTGTTCTTCACCATTGAGTATATCGCCATATCACAAAAAACTATTTTATCGCCAATATTAAGCGGCTTATCAAAGGAATAGTCTCCTATAATATCACCTGCAAGGCAGGTTGGCCCGCCAAAGCGATAAGTATAGGCTTTTTCCCCAGGTTGTCCGGCACCTATGACTCTTGGTCTGTAAGGCATCTCGATAACATCAGGCATATGGCAAGCAGCTGAGGTATCAAGAATTCCTATTTGCATGCCATTATCCAAAATATCTACTACTTCGCTAACCAGGTAGCCGGTGTTCAGTGCTACCGCTTCACCAGGTTCCAGATAAACTTTTACGTCGTACTTTTCTCTGAAACGCCTAATGGCATTGATCAAAGCCTCTACATCGTAATCTTCTCTGGTAATATGGTGCCCGCCGCCAAAATTGACCCATTCCAGCTTATACAAATACTGGCCGAATTTTTCTTCAACGGCTGCCAACGTCTCAATCAAAGCGTCAGCATTTTGTTCGCAGAGAGTGTGAAAGTGCAAACCGCTGATTCCCTCCAGCAGTTCCGGACGGAAATTAGC
This sequence comes from uncultured Acidaminococcales bacterium, assembly GCA_964386405.1. Taxonomy (GTDB): domain Bacteria; phylum Bacillota; class Negativicutes; order Acidaminococcales; family Acidaminococcaceae; genus RZYP01. The sequence continues at coordinate 721 of CAYLRW010000073.1, forward strand.
CAAAGTTATGCCTAGGCGCGAGCCTGGCGAACAAGGGTCATAAATAGCATGGTCTTGGGTAGAATGTTCAGGATTAATGCGCAGGCCAAATTTTTTCTTAGATTTTAAAGCCTTGTCCTTGAATCTTTGCCACTGTGAGAAAGAGTTGAAAATAATGTGGTCACAGATTTCTAAAATTTCGTCGAATTCTTCTTCGTGATAAGCAGGGGAAAAGACATGATTCTCTTTACCCATTTCTTCATAGCCAAGTTTAGCTTCGTACAAACCGCTGCCTGCTGTTCCGCTGAGGTAACGTCCCATTAACGGATATAAAGAAAACATGGAGAAGGCCTTTTGTGCCAGCAAAATATGACAGCCAGCCTCTTTTTCAACTCTCTGCAGCAGTTCCAGATTTTTGATAAGAAGTGTCTCATCAACTATATAATACGGAGTTTTCACCTTATTGACATCGAATCCCAGTTCCATTATTATTCCACCAATACAGGATTGAAATCTTCAACCCACGGAAGTCCCCATTTGTTGAGTGCTTCCATGAAAGGATCCGGATCGAATTCTTCGATGTTGTGCACGCCAGGTTTTTGCCAGGTGCCATTCATGACGAGCATAGCACCAATCATGGCAGGTACACCGGTTGTATAGGAAATAGCCTGAGACTCAACTTCCTTATAGCACTCTTGGTGGTCACAAACGTTGTAAACATAATAAGTTCTAGGTTTGCCGTCTTTAACGCCCTGGAAAATACAGCCGATATTGGTTTTACCTTTGGTACGAGGTCCAAGGGAAGCAGGATCCGGCAATACTGCTTTCAAAAATTGCAGCGGTACTATTTGTTTACCTTCAAATTCAATCGGTTTGATGGACGTCATGCCAACATTTTCCAGACATTTCAAATGGGTCAGATAGCTTTGACCAAAGGTCATAAAGAAACGAATCCTCTTGATGCCTTTGATATTGAGAGCCAAAGATTCCAGTTCTTCATGATGCAGAAGGTACATATCTTTTTCACCGATTTGCGGGAAATTATATACTCTCTTGATTTCCATCGGTTCGGTTTCTACCCACTCGCCATTTTCCCAATAGCTGCCGTTAGCAGTAACTTCGCGGATATTGATTTCCGGGTTGAAGTTCGTAGCGAAAGGATAACCATGGTCGCCGGCATTCGCATCAAGGATATCAATGTAGTTTATTTCATCGAAATAATGTTTTTGTGCATAGGCAGAGAAAACTCCAGTCACGCCAGGGTCAAAGCCACTGCCCAGCAGTGCGGTAATACCGGCTTTTTCAAAACGCTCACGGTACTCCCATTGCCACTTGTATTCAAATTTGGCCGTATCAAGCGGTTCATAGTTCGCAGTATCAACATAATGCGTCTTAGTGGCCAGACAAGCATCCATGATAGTCAAGTCCTGATAAGGAAGTGCCAGATTAAGGACAACATCCGGTTTAAATTGGTTAATTAAAGCAATCGTCTCTTCGACATTGTCAGCATCAAGCTGTGCAGTATGGATTTTGGTCTTGCCGCCATCCAATTTTGCTTTCAATGCATCACATTTGCTTTTTGTTCTGCTGGCAATCATTATTTCTTCGAATACTTCACTGTTTTGGCAGCATTTATGGATTGCCACACTGGCAACGCCGCCACAACCTATAATTAAAGCTTTACCCATTTTATTTCGCCTCCAATATTAATAATATTTCACGTAATATCTTGCATGCAACTGCAGTAGAAACACCACTTTGATCATATACGGGTGATAGTTCATCTATGTCGCAGCCGACTATGTTAAGTCCAGTCATACTGATAACAGCCTGTAAAAGCTCATTAAAGCTTACCCCGCCTGCTTCCGGTGTACCTGTTCCGGGAAAAATAGAAGGATCAAGGACATCAAGATCGAGCGTAAAGTAAACAGGTTTGCCCTGTAAAGCCTTAACAACCTCCGGCAAGCCGTTCAAATTGAACTTATGCATAACGGTATGTTCAGCAGCAAAGTCAAACTCATACTTTTCACCGGACCTGATACCAAATTGAAAAATTTTGCCATCGCCGACAATATCCCAGAGTCTGCGAATAACCGTAGCATGGGATAGCGGTTCGCCCAGGTAATCTTCCCTTAAATCGGTATGAGCATCGAAATGAATAATGTGCAGGTCAGGATATTTTTTAGCAACAGCGCGGACGGCGCCCAAAGTTACAAGATGTTCGCCGCCAATCATCAGCGGTATTTTACCATCCTTAACAATCTCTGCAGTAAATTCTTCTATCTCAGCCAGAACTCTTTCCGTATTGCCAAAAGGTAATTCCAGGTCACCGCCATCAAAAATACTGCTGTCAGTCAAATCTTTATCTTGATAAGGACTATATGTTTCTATGCCAAAAGATTCGCTGCGCATAGCCTTGCTGGCAAAGCGTGTGCCAGGTCTAAAAGAAGTCGTCGAGTCAAAAGGCGCACCGAATAAAACTATTTTCGCGTCGGCATAATCTTTATCACAAGCTATGAAGGTTTCTATATTTTTATTCAACATCGTGCAGCATCTCCTGTACATAATTAGGCAGGCAGAAAGAACCTCTGTGTAAATTCGTATTATAGTAGCGCGTCTTTAGTCCCAGAGCATTCCACTTATCAGCGTTTAAATCGCGCACCGGATGATACTTCTTGGAAGCAAAACCAAAAAGCCAATGTCCGGAAGGATACGTTGGAATATGCGCCTGATAGACCCTGCTTATAGCAAATGATTCGACAATCCTCTTGTGTGCCCTCTTCATCGCTACAGCATCTTCTTCATAGAATGGACTTTCATGCTGATTCACCATGATTCCGTCATCCTTCAAGGCTTTATAGCAATTGCCATAAAATTCCTTGGTGAAAAGTCCTTCACCCGGTCCGAAGGGGTCAGTTGAGTCAACAATGATCAAATCATATTCATTCTCATGTTTCCTAATAAATTTCAGGCCATCCTGGAAGTAAGAATGAACTCTTTCATCGCCAAAGGCACAAGCCGTCTGGGGCAAATATTTTTTGCAGACATCTACAACCATTTCATCAATTTCGACAAAATCTATACTTTCAATAGTTTTGTATCTTGTCAGCTCCCGAATTGCTCCACCATCACCAGCACCGATTACAAGTACCTTTTTAACGTCAGGATGAACTGCCATCGGCACATGCACAATCATTTCATGATAAATAAATTCATCCTTTTCCGTCAGCATCATATATCCGTCAAGTGTCAGAAAGCGGCCGAATTCTTCTGATTCGAAAATATCTATTCTTTGAAACTCGCTTTCAGCACTAAAAAGCTGTTTGTTAACCTTAATTGCAAATTTTACTGACTTTGTGTGAGCCTCGCTATACCAAAGATCCACTTAAAACCCTCCTTTCAAAACATTGATTTTATTGACTGCCATATCTTCAGGGCCGGTTAAAAAACAACCCTTTTCTTTAGCATATTTTATATATTCGATGATTTCTTCGGTAATTTCCTCACCGGGAGCCAGAATAGGGATGCCAGGCGGATAACACATTACAAATTCGCTGCAGATTCTGCCGGTACTCGCGTCCAGACCCACTTGTTCCTTTGCTCCGTAAAAACCATCCTGCGGACCAAATTTGACCTTTGGCGGAATATATTCGTGTCTCAGCATACCTGACTTATCTTTCTTGTATAAGCGCCTGATTTCCGAGAGCGCCCCTATCAAACGTTCAATATTCTTGTAATTATCACCGACAGAAACATAAGCAAGAATATTGCCCAAATCGCCGAATTCTATCTGAATATCGTATTCATCGCGCAACAGGTCATAAACTTCAATGCCTGCCAATCCTGTTTCAAACGTATTGACCGATAATTTTGTAACATCAAAATCAAAAACGCTGTCACCATTGATCAGCTCGCGAGAATAAGCATAATAGTCACCAATCTGATTTATTTCATGGCGGGCATATTCTACCATTTCCACTACATACCGGAAGATGTCCTTGCCATGCAGGGCTAAATTTCTTCGGGAAATATCAAGACTTGACAGCAAAAGATAGGAACCGCTGGTCGTCTGTGTCAAATTAATTATCTGTCTGACATATTGTGAATTAACATTCTTACCACAGAGCAAGAATGAGCTTTGCGTGAGGGAACCACCTGATTTGTGCATACTTACCGATGACATATCCGCACCGGCTGCCATCGCAGAAATCGGCATGTTTTCGCCAAAATAAAAATGTGTCCCATGGGCTTCATCAACCAGAGTAAGCATATTATTGGCATGTGCCAATTCTGTTATTGCTTTGAGGTTGGAACATATACCATAATAAGTAGGATTATTTACTAATACTGCCTTGGCATCAGGATTCTCTTCTATTGCCCTTTGCACATCAGATAACTTCATGCCTAAAGCAATACCAAGTTCTTCATTCATTTGAGGATTTATATAAACAGGCACAGCACCACATAAAATCATCGCATTAATAACACTGCGGTGTACATTGCGCGGCAAGATAATTTTGTCACCTTTTTTGCAGGCAGTCAGAATCATCGCCTGTACTGCGGCTGTTGTTCCATTGACAATAAAAAAGGCAGCTTCTGCGCCGAAAGCATCCGCCGCTAATTCCTCTGCCTCTTTAATTGCCCCTACCGGGTGACAAAGATTATCTAGTTGTTTCATTGAGTTCACATCAACCGTCAGACATCTTTCGCCTAAAAACTCCGTTAATTCTTTGTTTCCTCTGCCTCTTTTATGTCCTGGTACATCAAACGGCACCAAACGCATTCTTTTAAATTCTTCCAAAGCTTCTAAAATCGGAGCTCTTTCCTGCGAAAGCTTATTCAATTTCCTTGTCACTCCTTATAAACATTCATACCACTGAAAATTTCAATCATCTCTCGTCTTAAACTATTAGTTATTTTCAGCCTTGTTTTCGGTGGTAATTCATAAACATCAGTTTTAAACAAATAGTTCTGCAAATCAACTTCCTTAATCAGCATCTTGGTATGAAAAATATTAGCCTGATACATATTAATGTCAATTGCATCATACTTTTCCAAAGTTTTAGCATCTATGTAATCCTGAATGGAAGTAATATCATGATCAATATACAATTTTTTGCCGTCAATATCACGTGTAAAACCACGTACACGATAATCCATGGTTATAATATCTGAATCAAAACTGCCAATCAAAAAATCAAGAGTGCTGAGCGGTGTAATTTCACCACAGGTTGCAACATCTATGTCAACACGGAAGGTAGCAATGGAATTATCAGGATGAAATTCAGGATAAGTATGCACGGTAACATGACTCTTATCCAAGTGAGCAACAATTGTCTCACCATCAAGGGAAGGGATCATCGACTCTTCAGCAATCAGCACAGTAACACTTGCTCCCTGCGGTTCGTAATCCTGCTTTGCCACATTAAGAACGGTAGCACCAATCATATCTGTTACTTGCAGCAGAATTTTCGTTAACCTTTCTGAATTGTACTGTTCATCAATATAGGCAATATAGTCTCTTTGTTCCCTCTCGCTTTTTGCATAACAGACATCGTAGATATTAAAACTAAGTGCCTTCGTTAAATTATTAAAACCATATAGTTTTAACTTATTTTCCATTTTTTACCTCCTTAAAAACAAAAATACCCAGATATGTTGTATTAAACACAACACTACCTGAGTTTGGCCATTTCTAAATTCAGTGCATTATTTATTATTGAATTCGCATTCATTTTATTTATTCACATTTTTAGATA
>CAYLRW010000074.1:0-6419 GCA_964386405.1 uncultured Acidaminococcales bacterium
AAAAAGGAGAGTGCTATAATTGGTAGATGTTAATGCAACACTTATTGCGCAGATCCTGAATTTTTTAGTTCTTTTGGCAATTCTTGCGAAATTCGCTTACAAGCCATTATTAAAGGCAATGGACGATCGGCGCAATCGAATCATTAATGATTTGGATTCCGCTGAACAAACTAGATTGGATGCGGAAGCTCTGAAAGAGCAATATGCAGAACAATTAGCTGGAGCACGTCAAGAAGCGACTGAAATTGTTAACAAAGCTAATCAGATTGCCCAAAATCTACATGATGAACTTGTAGAGCAGGCGCGTGTTGAGCAGGAAGCCTTGCTGGCCAATGCCAAAGAACGTATTGAACAGGAGAAACAACAAGCTTTGTTGGATATCAGATCCGAAGTTATCAAGCTAAGTACCTTGATAGCAAGCAAGATCGTTAATCAGAAATTGAATTCTGACAATGATCAGAAATTGGTTGCCAACATTGCTGATGAAGTTTTAAGTAAGCACTGATTCTATGTTAATCAGCCTGTTGAACATACAGCAGGATAAGTAAATTATTGTTTTGATAATTGGTATTTTTGATTCAGTTAAAATTCCTGGTGCTTGATGCATTGGGAGAATACGGAGGTGATTGATACAGTATGGAAACTAATGAAAACTTTTCTTTGATCAGCGAAAGCTTGTCATCAATTGAGTTTGAACCAAAAGATCTCGAGCTTGTTGCTAACGAAGAATTAATCACAGTGCTAGTTACCACTGCCAGAGATCTTGCTGTATCTGAATATGAGTCTGTTTCCGTAATTCTGGCTGAAAAGTTAGGCAAAAAGGTTGAACTGCAGAAGGTTGTTGATCCATCAATCATTGGCGGCATCATCGTTAAACTTGGCGACAAGGTTTTTGATGCAAGCTCCAAACGTCAATTGGAAAAAGTTGGCGGTTTGATGGGTAAAGTCCAAGTCGGAGAGCAATCTCTTGACAAACCTGCAGGTATCGCAGAAGCTTTGACTAAAGAAGTTCAGGATTATAAAGTAGACGTCGATTTGGAAGAAGTCGGAGTTATTGAAAAAGTTGGTGACGGTATCGCAACCGTAACCGGCATGCGCGGCGTAATGGCGGGCGAACTGGTTGAGCTCCCTGGTGGCGTTAGCGGCATGGTACAAAATTTAAGACCTGATGAAGTCGGTATCGTTTTAATGGGTGGCGAAACCAAAATAAAACAAGGTGACGTGGTACGCCGTACTGGCCGTATCATGGAAGTTCCAGTCGGCGAGAAAATGCTCGGCCGTATTGTGAACGCTCTTGGTGAACCTATTGATGGCAAAGGTGAAATCAAGCCGGATGCTCTTCGTTGTATTGAAGCTCCAGCTCCTGGTATCGCAGACCGTAAATCTGTAGATGTTCCTCTGCAGACAGGTATTAAAGCAATCGATGCTTTGGTGCCAATCGGCCGTGGACAACGTGAGTTGATTATCGGCGACCGTGGTACCGGTAAAACTGCTGTTGCAGTTGACACCATTATCAACCAAAAAGGTTTAGGCGTTATTTGTATTTACGTTGCTATCGGACAAAAGACTTCTACTGTTGCCCGTATTGCTCGTACTTTGGAACAACATGGCGCACTTGCTTATACTATTATCGTAGCAGCTACTGCAGCTGACAGCGCTCCGCTGCAATACCTTGCACCTTACACCGGCGTTACTATCGGTGAGTTCTTCATGGATCAAGCTAAAGATGTTCTTTGTATCTATGATGACTTATCTAAACATGCCGTTGCTTACCGTGCAATGAGCTTGCTGCTTCGTCGTCCACCAGGCCGTGAGGCTTATCCTGGCGACGTATTCTATTTGCACTCCCGTTTGCTGGAACGTGCTGCAAGACGTAATGAAGAAGCAGGCGGCGGTTCAATTACGGCTCTGCCGATCATTGAAACCCTGGCCGGCGACGTTGGCGGTTACATTCCTACTAACGTAATTTCTATTACCGATGGTCAGATTTATCTTGAAAGCGAACTTTTCTATTCCGGTATCCGTCCTGCTATTAACGTAGGTCTTTCGGTATCCCGTGTAGGTGGTTCCGCTCAGATAAAGGCAATGAAATCCGTTGCTGGTACGCTTCGTCTTGACTTGGCTCAATATCGTGAGTTGGCAGCATTTGCCCAGTTCGGTTCCGATCTGGATAAGGCTACTAAAGCACAGTTGGATCGTGGCGCACGTATGACTGAAATATTGAAGCAGGGTCAATACGCACCGCTTCCGGTAGAAAAACAAGTAATGTCGCTTTATGCGGCTACTAAAGGTTATGTTGACGATATCCCTGTTCATGATGTAACTCGTTTCGAAAAAGAACTGTTGGCTTATCTTGCTGCCAATGGCCCTGAAATCGGTGAATCAATTCGCACAGAGAAAAAGATCACTGACGCGACAGAAGCATTATTGAAAAAGGCTATTGTTGATTTCAAGGACACCTTTGCTATCACCGGCGAAACGAGGTGATGATTGATGCCTACTCCACGCGAAATACACAGGCATATAAAGAGCGTTAAAAATATCCAGCAGATTACCAAAGCTATGAAAATGGTTGCTGCCGCTCGTTTGCGCCGTGCGCAGGAAAAAGCTGCATCAAGTCGCCCGTTCTCAGAGAAAGTTAAAGAGTTATTAGCTACTGCTGTCAGTGATAAAGCTACGATGAAAAATCTTGACTATGCAGAACATCCGTTACTGCAGGAAAGACCGATTAAACGCATTGCCTATATCGTAGTAAGTTCTGATAAAGGTCTGGCAGGCGCCTACAATGCCAATTTGCTGAAACATGCGCTTGTGGAACTGATGGATCAGGATGATTATGTACTGATTACTGTTGGCCGCAAAGCTAAAGATTTCTTCTCGCGCCGTGGATTTGATATTGAAGAAGCCTTCTTTGGTTTCTCTGATAAACCTACCTATGACGATGCGGATGAAATCTCTTATTTGGCGAAAAAGTTATTTACCTCCGGTGTAGTTGACGAAGTTATTTTGATTTACACACAATTTAAATCAGCTTTGTCCTTTACGCCAGTGTCTAAAAAACTTTTGCCTGTTGTACCGCCGCAAACAGGCGAAGCAGTAGATAATATGAAACCCTTTGATGATGATGAGGAAGGGAAGCTTGCAGCTGAAGAAGAAGTTGGCGACGTTATTTTCGAGCCTTCTGCAAGCGAAACCTTGAAATATTTGGTGCCATATTATGTGAAAACAATCACATATGCTGCATTAATGCAGGCGGCAGCCAGTGAGTTGGGCGCACGTATGACAGCAATGTCTTCGGCGACCGACAATGCGAATGATTTGCTGAAGAGTCTCGAACTCTCCTACAATAAAGCACGTCAAGCTGGCATAACCAGAGAAATTAATGAAATAGTAGGTGGAGCGGAAGCTCTGCAGTAAAATAAGTGGGAGGGAAAACATTGAATACTGGCAAAATAGTACAAGTTGTTGGCCCTGTTATCGACATTGAATTCCCACCGAAAAGCCTTCCAGCTATTTACAACGCAATCAAAATCGACGGTGAAGTCGGTGACGGTATTAAAATTCATCTGACAGCTGAAGTTATGCAGCATGTCGGTGATAATGTAGTTCGTGCCGTTGCTATGAGTTCTACCGATGGTCTTGTGCGTGGGATGGATGCTATAGATACCGGCGCACCGATCACAATACCGGTTGGCGAAGGTACCCTCGGTCGTATATTCAACGTTTTGGGAGAAACAGTAGACCATGACGATACACCAGTTGAAGCCTCAGATTACTGGCCGATTCATAGACCAGCTCCAAGCTTTGACAAACAGTCAACTGCTACACAAATCCTGGAAACCGGCATTAAAGTCGTAGACTTGATTGCTCCTTACTCCTTAGGTGGTAAGGTCGGTCTTTTCGGCGGCGCAGGTGTTGGTAAGACAGTTATTATTATGGAGCTTATCCATAACATCGCAACTGCGCATGGCGGTTTCTCCGTTTTCGCAGGTGTAGGTGAACGTACCCGTGAAGGTAATGACCTTTGGGGCGAAATGAAAGAGTCTGGCGTTATCGACAAGACTGCTCTTGTTTATGGCCAGATGAACGAACCACCTGGTGCACGTATGCGTGTCGGCCTGACAGGTTTGACTATGGCTGAATATTTCCGTGACGTAGCTGGCCAGGACGTACTTCTGTTCGTCGATAACATTTTCCGTTTCATTCAGGCTGGTTCTGAAGTATCCGCATTGCTTGGCCGTATGCCATCAGCAGTAGGTTATCAACCAACCCTGGCAAATGATATCGGTGCATTGCAAGAACGTATTACTTCTACAACTACAGGTTCTATCACCTCCGTACAGGCTGTATACGTACCTGCCGATGACTTGACTGACCCTGCTCCAGCCGGCACTTTCGCCCATTTGGATGCAACAACAGTTCTGTCCCGTCAAATTGCAGAGTTAGGTATTTATCCAGCGGTTGATCCGCTTGATTCTACCAGCCGTATTCTTGACCCATTGGTAATTGGTGAAGAACACTATTCTGTTGCTCGTGGCGTACAAGCAATACTGCAACGTTACAAGGAACTCCAGGACATCATTGCTATCCTTGGTATGGAAGAATTGAGCGAGGACGACAAAGTTACTGTTGCTCGTGCCCGTAAGATTCAAAAATTCCTGAGCCAGGCATTCTTCGTTGCGGAACAATTTACCGGTACTCCAGGTCAATATGTACCGCTGAACGAAACAATCCGTGGGTTCAAGGAAATCCTCGATGGTAAACATGATGATTTGCCGGAAGGCGCATTCTACATGGTTGGTACCATTGACGATGCGGTTGCCAAAGCTAAAAGCATGAAGGTGGATTGATTGCATGGCTAAATTAATGCAATTGGAAATTGTTACACCTGATAAATCGCTGATGAAAAGAAATGACGTGTCTTTTGTCCTCGCGGAAACAGTTGCAGGTCCGATTGGTATTTTGGCTAATCATGCACCTTTGATTGGAACTCTTCAGGAGTCCTCTTTAAAGTACCGCAGTGAAGATGGCAAAGAGTATTTTATTTTTATCGACAGCGGTTTTATGGAAGTTAACAACAATAAGGTCACAGTCCTCAGTGCAGCTGCAGAAATGGCAGAAGATATTGATGTAGCTCGTGCACAAGCCGCAGAAGCCAGGGCTTTGTATCATATTGAAAACCCGGAACCGACGATTGACCTTGAGGTAATCGGCAGGAATCTGCGCCGTGCAAGAGGGCGTTTGAAAACGGTTGAGTTAGCTCGTAACGCATAAAATTAAACAAGGATCTTTACGATTTTCGTAGGGATCCTTGTTTTTTTGTTAAGATAGTATTGTTATATTGAAATATTGTACTGAATTAGTTATAATATTCTTAAATAGTAATAGCGCAGGAATAACGTAGAGGAGGATTTGTATCATGGAAGACATTTTAGGTTCGGTTGCAGGCAATAAGATGGGCCAGTTAAGACAGGAAATCGCAGATTTGAGAAAAATCCTGGCAAAAACTGATGACCCTGATAAAATTGCTACTATTAAAAAAGAAATCGGTGAAAAGGAAACCTACTACAATATTCTTGCTGATTGTGCGCGCACGAAATAGAGGTTTTAAAAAGCACGTCCGCGGATGTGCTTTTTTTCTAGCAAACAACCTTATTAAGTAGTGTATTGAGTCTTTCCAGGTCAAGACAATTAACCGAAGGAGAGGATATTGGTGGAAGAAATAATGGTTCTTGCTGCCAAGGCATTGCTAGGCTTCGGCCTTGCGTATTGGGTCTATAAAGACAGCCATAAGAAAAAAATAAAATACAGCAATCTTTGGCTTATCGGAACCTTTGTTTTTCCACCTATCGCTCTCGCTTACTATATCTACCAAGCGACTGCCGGCAGCAATACTGAACTAACGCTGAAGCAAAAATTCGAAATTGAACTCAGGCAGCAAACGGAACAAAATAAAAAAGCAGTAGAAAAAGAGCGTAAAGAAATGGAATTCCTTCGTAAGGAAGAAAGGGAAAAGAACCTTCTGACACTTGAGGAAATCGAAAAGGTTAGGGCCGAACGTCTTGCTATGAAGGCAAAAAGGCTGGAAGAGCTTAAAGAAGAACGCCGTCAGCAGCAGGAAGAAATTGCTAAGAAGATGAAGATGAGCATAGATGCTGCAAACAACATGAAGATGTTTGATTAAAAAGCAGACAGATAACTGACAATTTTGTAACAGTTATCTGTCTTTTTTGTCATAAAATGTAGCATTGCCAAAAATATGGACATGGTGATAAAATAAATAAGATATAAACTTTTCTAAAATAAATAGTTTTTAGGATAGAGTTAAACGTATTTTTGGGAGGAAATTTTGTGGAGAAACTAATTATCAGGGGCGGCAAGCGCTTGATGGGTACAGTAAAAACCAGTGGCGCCAAAAA
>CAYLRW010000075.1:0-6371 GCA_964386405.1 uncultured Acidaminococcales bacterium
AATTGAGATATTATTCGTTACTTATAACCAAAGCTGGTTTGGTTATAATATTTATATGCATGATTATTGGTACCTTTGAAGCATATAATCCGATTGTTCGTCATGAAGTAATAAATTCAAATAAAATAACAGCGCCGATAAGAATTGTTTTAGTAAGTGACCTGCATCTGGGAAACTTTTTGGGTAAAGAATACTGCGAAAGAATGGTAGAACGCATTAATGCTGAAAACCCCGATGTTGTTTTAATTGCTGGAGATATTATCGACGATAGATATGGTATTGTTAAGAGACAAGGGAGCATTGAGCCTTTAGTTAACTTAAAAACAAAGTTTGGCGTTGCGTCCGTTTTGGGAAATCATGACTACTTTGACCGCAGAACTGATGAAGAAATTGATGATTTAAAGCGTTTAGATATTTCTGTTTTGGTTAATGAAAGTAAAACTTTTGCTGAAATTCATGTAGTAGGTTTAAAGGATTTTAGTAAAGATCAAAGCACAGAAAATTTGAAGACTTTTGCCATAGATCATCAAAACCAGTTTTTGATTTTGCTTGATCACCAACCTAGGCGTATTATTGAGGCGAGTGAGGAAGGTTATGACTTATATCTTGCAGGGCATACACATGGTGGAGCATTTTTCCCTAATCAATTATTTACTTCTCTAGTGCATAAACTTGACTACGGGCGCAAAGAATTTTCTAATATGACGGCTATCGTTACATCTGGTTACGGCTTTTTTGGTATACCAGTAAGGTTAGGCGTTAATCCTGAATATGTCGTTATTGATTTAAAACCTTGAATTTATTATTACGAAAGTAATGTTTTTTAAGCTAAAGGAGGACATGGTATGGGAGAACAAAGCGTAATATTTGAAAGAAAAGAGAAAATTGCCTGGATAATACTTAATCGGCCGCAAAGTTTGAATTCTATGAACGCTGATTTGGTTGACGAATTGCATGTAGCATTAGACAAAGCAGCGTGTGACAATGAAATTAAGGTTATTATTCTAACTGGCAATGGTAAAGCTTTTTGTGCCGGTGGTGATTTACCGTATCTGGAAACCTTAAAGTCTGTAAGTGAAAAAAAGAGTTTTATAGAAAAAGTAGGATTATTGGCTAAAAAGATAACAATTATGCAAAAGCCGGTTATAGCCATGGTAAACGGAGTAGCTGCAGGCGCAGGCGCAAATATAATGCTGGCTTGTGATCTTATTTATGCTGTTGATAGTGCAAGGTTCGCTCAAAGTTTTGTGAAAGTTGGACTGGTGCCTGATTGTGGTGGCATGTATTTTTTACCAAAAGCTGTTGGACTGCATAAAGCAAAAGAACTTATGTTCACGGCAGACTTAATTGGCGCAAAAGATGCAGAAAAAATAGGCATGATTAACTACGTCCTGCCCGTTGAAGACCTTGTGCAAGCAACTGAGAATATGGCCAAAAGACTTGCAGAATCCGCACCGCTAGCGATTGCCTTAACAAAGGCAACGCTAAACAAGACAGACATGGAGCTTGATGATGTTCTTCATGCAGAAGCTACGGCACAAACCCTTTGCCTTGGTACAGAGGACTGCGCGGAAGGAATTGCTGCATTTAAGGAAAAACGTGCCCCCAATTTCTCAGGGAAATAAGGAGTATTAGCTTGCCGGAGTCGCTTGTGCTAAGTGATTCCGGATTTCTTTTTGCTTTTCGTCTAAAATCTTGTATAATAGAATAGTATTATCACAGATTGGAGGTTGGACTATGCTGGGTATGGACGTAGAATTACTATACAGAATTCCTGCACTTTTAATTGCTTTGACCGTACATGAGTATGCCCATGCCTTGGTTGCTGATTCGATGGGTGATCCAACTCCAAAAGCCATGGGTAGACTTACTCTGAATCCATTGGCACATCTAGATATATTGGGCCTTTTAATGTTGGTTGTTGTTGGTTTTGGCTGGGCTAAACCTGTTGGGATAAATCCTTCATATTTTCGCAATCAAAAGGAAGGTTTAATTAAAGTTTCTTTTGCCGGACCTGGTGCCAACTTTTTTCTTGCTTTTCTTGCGGCTTTTTTGATTGCAGCAATGGGCAAATTCGGTATTTTAACTGAAGGGGTGTATACATTTCTTCTTTGGACACAGCTTTATAATGTGTGGTTTGCATTTTTCAATTTAATACCCATACCGCCGTTGGATGGTTCAAAAATACTCATATCTTTATTGCCGCCCAGGCAAGCATATGAATATTTAAGAATTGAGCCTTATAGCATGTATATTTTAATTGCGTTGCTGTTAACCGGCGCTGTAGGCATTATTTTGCGGCCTCTTGCTGCCGCTTTTCTTACTGCAGTATCATTTTTATTATCATTTATATTCTGACATGTTTCGTAAAAGGGGATGCAAGTATGACAAAAGGTAGAATATTTAGCGGAATGCAGCCATCAGGACGTTTCCATCTTGGAAACTATATGGGTGCTTTAGAAAATTGGGTTACATTACAAAATGAATATGAGTGTTTCTTTTCAATAGTAGATTTACATTCACTCACATCCTCTTTTGAAGATACTTCAAAATTACAGGATAATATAAACGAGATGGCGATTGACTGGTTAAGTGCAGGACTTGATCCAGAAAAAAATGTTATTTTTATTCAATCGCATGTTAAGGAACATTCAGAGTTATTTTTGCTGTTGTCAATGATGACACCTCTTTCTTGGTTGGAACGTGTACCAACATATAAAGACAAACTGCAACAGTTAGGTTCTCAAGGAAAAGATATTAATACATATGGATTTTTGGGTTATCCAGTTTTGATGGCTGCCGATATTATGCTTTACAAGGCTACCTGTGTTCCTGTTGGTGAAGATCAGGCAGCACATCTTGAACTAACAAGAGAAATGGTAAGACGTTTTAATTATCTTTATAAAAAAGAAATTTTCCCGGAGCCACAGGCGGTATATTCAAAAGCAAAGATTTTGCCGGGTATCGACGGTAGAAAAATGAGTAAATCCTATGGCAATGCAATTGCTTTTGGTGCTGGTCCTGAGGAAATGAAAGAAAGAGTAAGGCTCATGGTTACTGATCCTCAACGTATCAAGAAAACTGATAAAGGTAATCCGGATGTATGTACGGTTTTCACTTTTCATAAGGTATTCAACACAGAAAACAGTGAAGATATAGCCTGCAAATGCCGGTCGGCTGAAATAGGCTGCGTACAGTGTAAAAACTGTCTTGCTGAGAGAATGAATTCTTTATTAGCTGATATTCATATCAGACGTGAAGATTTGAAGAATAAACCGGCTTATGTGCGCGAAGTATTAGAATACGGTGCTGAAAGAGCTAAAAAAGTCGCTGCTGCAAATATGGAGGAAATACGCGCTGCAATGAACGTACTGTAAGAGGCAGGGGAAAATATGCCCAATTACAATATTAAAATTCAAGACTTTGAAGGTCCGCTCGACCTTCTGATGCATTTGATAGAGAAAGATAAAGTTGATATTTATGATATACCAATTGTAGATATTACTGAGCAATACATAGCGTATTTAAATGCTATGACGGAATTCGACATGGATGTGGCTAGTGACTTTTTAGTAATGGCTGCTACTCTTTTACAAATTAAGTCTCGCATGTTATTGCCAAAACCGCCTGTAGAGAGTGCTGAAGAACAGGAAGACCCAAGGCAAATGCTGGTTGATATGCTTGTTGAATACCGTAAAATCAGATTGCAGGCTAAAGTGCTAACTGGTTACTTGGCAACTGCTCTTAGCTACCACCAACGTAAGCCAATGCAGTTTCCGGATATCAGAAAAAAGATTAAACCTTTGTTGTTTGCAGATTTACTTGAATCATTAAGCGGACTGCTCACGATACAGGAGCAAACACCTGCATTAATTGAGCGTCAACGCTTTAATGTTCAGGATAAAATGAATAGAATCATTGATTTATTAGAGCAAAATGATCATTCTCTTGAATTTTCAGCGCTTATTACAAGCGAAGTTTCTCGAAGTGAAATAATAGCTAGTTTTTTGGCAATTTTGGAATTAACAAGATTAAATCGTATTACCATACGCCAGGTACGACCATTTTCCACTATACTTGTCTTTCTTAGGGAGGATATGACTGATGTTCTATGATTACCTGCGAGCTCATGTTGAGGCTTTGTTGTTTGCGGCAGGAGAGCCATTATCTATAAAAAGGATTGCCGAAATATTGCAAACCGAGACAGAAACAGTAGAGCGATTAATCGCACTCTTGGAGGAAGATTATCAGAGCAAGAATAGGGGAATTTGTATAAGACGTGTTGCGGGTGGTTATCAGCTTGTTACAAAACCAGATTTTGACAATTTAATTCGTCAGCTTGTTTCACAGCAAGAACTGAAACTTTCTTCCGCAGCAATGGAGACATTGGCTATTATCGCTTTTAAACAACCTGTTACAAGGTCAGAAATTGAAGCAATTCGTGGAGTAAAAGTTGATGGAGTTGTTAACACGCTGTTAGATGTCGGCCTGATTTGTGAAGCTGGGCGCAAAGATTCAATCGGAAAACCAATTCTATATGGAACAACGGAACTGTTTTTGACTACTTTTGGTTTTTATTCTTTAGAAGACCTGCCACCTTTACCAGACGATTTACCTATCCTGCAGAGTTTGAAAGATTAAAAAATGCTTTTAAAACCGGACCGTATGCGCTCCGGTTTTTTTGAGAACATCTGCATTTGTAGATGGTGTATGGTAAAATATACTATGATGTGAAAATTGAGGTATTAATATATGGAAGAACGTTTACAAAAAATACTCGCAGCTGCTGGCATTGCGTCTCGTCGCGAAGCTGAGAAAATTATTTTAGCAGGCAGGGTAAAAGTTAATGGCAAGTTAATAAAGGAGTTAGGGGCTAAATTTGGCCCAAAGGCTTTTATTACTGTCGATGGTAATCCTATAAAGAATGAAAAAAAGGTCTATTATATTTTTTACAAGCCTAGGGGTGTTGTTACTACGATGGTAGATCCGCGAGGAAGACGTACTGTAGCGGATTTTTTGAGTAATTTAACGGAAAGGGTTTTCCCAGTAGGCCGTCTAGATTATAATACTGAAGGACTTTTGCTGCTGACTAACGACGGAGAATTAGCACAAAATCTAACCCATCCTAAAAATGAAATAAATAAGTCATATCGCGTAGCAGTAGTCGGAATAGTACCCCAGGAGAAGCTTGATTTACTTAGGCTGGGAGTGAGACTAGAGGATGGTTTAACTGCACCGGCAATAGTTGACTTAGTAGAATATGACCATGAGAAGAATTTATCCGTGTTTAATATTACTATTCATGAAGGTAAGAATCGCCAAATACGCCGTATGTGTGATTATATCGGCTATCCTGTAAGACAATTGAAACGTTACAAAATTGCTAATCTCACTTTAACCAGTTTGAAAAAAGGTCAATACAGACAGTTGTTTGAAGAAGAATTGACAGCACTATTCAAGGCGGTTGGTTCGCATGAGTAAAGTTATAGTTGTAGGCGGTGGAGCAGCAGGCTTACTAGCAGGTATTGCGGCTGCAGAGTTAGGAGCAGAGGTTACAATACTTGAAAGAATGCGAAGCCCTGGACGTAAAATGCTCATCACTGGTAAAGGTCGTTGCAATATTACTAATAATTGTGAGATTGCTGATATAATTCGAAACCTTCCAGGTAATGGGCGATTTCTTAATAGTGCTTTGCATAGATTTTCCAATGATGATATTATTTATCTGTTGGAAAGTCATGGCCTTCAGACAAAGGTAGAGCGTGGTGGACGTGTTTTCCCTATCACAGACAAAGCCAAAGATGTTGTCGACACATTGCTGAATATTTACCGCGAAAAGGGTGGGAAAATTCTCATCGACCAAATGGTTTCAAAAATTTTAATTGAGGATGGATGTGTCAAAGGTGTAGTTACGAACAACGGCAATAAATATATTGCTGATTCCGTAATTTTGACTACCGGCGGAGCATCCTATCCTGGCACAGGTTCTGATGGCAATGGTTTTATACTGGCAAAGGCCTGTGGTCATACAATAATTACGTTAAAGCCTTCACTGGTGCCGCTTGAGAGTGATTCAGAATATATAAAATCTCTGCAAGGCTTATCTCTTAGGAACGTTAAAGCTTCTATCTGCTGTGGGGAGAAAGTTTTAGCAAGCGAATTCGGTGAAATGCTTTTTACCCATTTTGGCTTTTCAGGACCTATAATTTTATCTTTAAGTAAGGCGGTAGCCGATGCCTTCGAAAAGGGAAATAAGGATTTGGATCTAGTTATTGACTTAAAGCCGGCTCTTGATTTGCAAAAACTTGATTTGCGTATTCAAAGAGATTTTGCCAATTATATTAGAAAACAATTAGTCAATGGCATGAAGG
>CAYLRW010000076.1:0-6240 GCA_964386405.1 uncultured Acidaminococcales bacterium
TCCTTGCTGTGGATTTTTCGCATTTTCAATGATGACTGGCACACATTCGATAACCACCCAGGCTGCCAGGAAAATGTAAATCAAGGACAGCGCCGGAACTATGATGTTAGTGCCGACCGGCATTACGAAAGCACCGTTTTTGAAAGTGTAAGAAATAAAGGTGTTAATCAAAGCCCAAACGCTCATAATGAACATCACAGCTGCAGGAATACAAGCATACAGCCAAGCTTTGGGATTCTTAGCCGTTCTTTGCAGCCAGACGGTAATACCGACCAACGCGAGAGCAGCTAACAGTTGGTTAGAGGAACCAAAGGTTTTCCAGAAGAGGCTCCAGGCAGCAACTGGTTTGCCAGCTGGATCGGTCAGGTTGATTGACATCAGAACTAGTGGGAAACCGCCAACTAATAAAGTGGAGCCGATACGTCCGCCCCAGCCTTTCCAGCCGGTAAGTTCCTGAATAATAAAACGACCAAGACGTGTGCAGACATCAAGGGTGTCATAAACGAAGGTTGTGAAAGCCATCAAACCAAAGGAGATACCTAAGGCTTTGCTGACACCGATCAGTTCCATAAAGGAACCGAGACCGGAAGCATAAATAAAGTTTGGCGATTTACTTAAGATCGGATCGCCTTTAGCCAACATCATAACTGTAGAAAGAGCGATTAAAGCGACAACCGATTCAGCGAGCATCATGCCATAACCGACCGGTTTGGCATCGGTTTCTTTTAACAGTTGTTTGGAAGTCGTACCTGAGCTTACCAGACTATGGAAGCCTGAGCAAGCACCGCAGGCTACGGTAATAAAGAGAATCGGGAACATCGGGAACCAGAAGTCGTCACTGCCAAAGGCCTTAGTGAAGGCAGGGTATTGAGTTGTGAAACCACCAAAAACGATCCCGATAAAAGCAACGAGAATTGATACATAGAGGAAGTAACCGCCTAAATGTCCACGCGGCTGCAACAAAGCCCAAACCGGCACAATGCCGGCAATAAAGCAGTAGGCAATAATGATAACATTCCAGACTTTTTGGGCAGCCTGCGGAGTAGCGAGACCCAAAATGGCTTGCAGATCAAAGGGAATGTAAGGACCGACCCAAATTGACCAAGCTACTAACGGCAAGAAAATTGCTGTGGCCAAGCCGAGGCTTACCTTCGTATAGCGGAGCACAAAACCCATGATAATAGGAATAATCAGATAGAGGATGGAAGAGGTTGCGATGGCGCCACCACCAACTGTTTCCCCGTTTTCCAAATCAATTGTGTTAACAAAAGCTGCAGTCGTGATATCAGTGAAGGCAACGATAATCATAACGAGAGTAAAAAATATAAAGACATTAAACAGAATCCAAACGCGCATCGAAACATAACGACGCATAGTTTCGGCAATGCCGCAAGCTTTGTTGCGGATTGAAGCAACTAAGGACCCCATGTCATGCATGCCGCCAATGAAGATGGTACCAATGATAATCCAAAGAAACGTAGGAACCCAGCCGAAGGTCAAGCCGGCGATGACAGGACCGGTAACAGGACCGGCTGCTGCGATAGCGGAAAAGTGCTGACCTGATAAAAATTTGGCGTCCGTGGGGTCGAAGTCTACCCCGTCTTCCATCTCCACGGCCGGAGTCTTGTTGGCATCGTCCAAGTTAAAAACTTTCTTGGCAAGAAACTTACCATACGTAAAGTAAGCGACAACAAGAATAAGTGTCCCAACTCCAACTACTACAAGAATATTCATAAATGCCTCCCCTTGCGCCTAAAATAGCGCAAAAAATAATCCCACATAGGATTATCGTAAGACGTTATCTGAATATTGTCAACAATTCGTTCTCTGGTAGTGTGATTTTTGCATATTTTGTAGTCAATATATTACATTTAATTAAAATAGAAGATACAAAAATGCAACAATACGAAGCTGGTCAACTTATATGTAACCATGCAGTGCACATTAGTTATAAGTTCTCTGCTTTTTTACAAAAAAGCAGGAAAGGCGGAAAATATGGCGAAATAACAAATCTATAAGTATGTAAATCAGGGGTGGTTAAAATAAAGCAAAAAGTTTTAGTCGTAGATGATGAAGAAAACATTAGAATGCTTGTCAAATTTAACTTAGAAAAAGCTGGCTATGAAGTGTTGGAGGCCAGCGATGGTAATAAGGCAATAGAAACGGCAGTTAATTCAACACCCGACATTGTAATTCTTGATTTGATGCTTCCAGGCATTGATGGATTAGAAGTCTGCCGTAATTTGAAAAGGCATCCGCGTACCGCTGCCCTTCCTATTATCATGCTGACTGCCAAAAGTGATGAAATAGACCGTGTCATTGGTCTGGAACTTGGTGCAGATGACTATATGACCAAACCTTTCAGTCAAAGAGAGCTGGTTGCCAGGATTAAAGCTGTTTTGCGTCGCTCAAATGTGGCCGTTGGCAATGGTGAGGAGCTTCTGCTTGGACGATTGAGGATGAATTTCAGCCAATATGAAGCGTGGCTGGATAATGAAAAGCTGGAATTAACACCAAAAGAATATGAGATGTTAAAGTTATTGGCGGAAAATGCCGGTAAGGTCTTCAGTCGTGAACAGCTTCTGGAAAAAATTTGGGGCTATGAATATTTTGGCGACACACGAACTGTTGATGTGCATGTGAGACACTTGCGCGCTAAGCTGGAAAGAGTTCCGGAAATGGCTGAGGCTATCGAAACGGTTCGCGGCGTTGGCTATAGATTAGCAAAATAAAAATTTAACAAAAAATTAACATTCCAGTAATATACAGGTAACAATAGTTTGTTACGATTGACAGGCAACAGAAAGGGAGGAAAATATGGAACTGGAGAAAGTTATAACAGTTAAAAATCTGTGTCTGTACTATGGCGAACATCAAGCACTTAAGAATATTTCACTGGATATGTATAAAAATAAGGTGGTTGCATTTATTGGACCGTCTGGCTGCGGCAAATCTACATTCCTGCGTACTTTGAACCGCATGAATGATTTGATCGAAGATGTGCGCATTACCGGCGAAGTCATCATAGAAGGTCAGGATATTTATGCTCCTGGCACAGATGTAGTTGATTTGCGCAAGCGCGTCGGCATGGTCTTTCAAAGGCCAAATCCCTTTCCAATGAGTATTTACGATAATATAGCTTATGGCCCGCGTATTCACGGACAAAAACAAAAGGCTGTTCTCGATGAATTGGTGGAAAAGAGCTTGAGAGGCGCTGCTTTGTGGGATGAAGTAAAGGATAGGCTGAATACTTCCGCTATGGGTTTGTCCGGTGGTCAACAGCAAAGACTTTGCATCGCAAGGCTGCTGGCAGTAGAACCTGAGATACTGCTGATGGATGAACCTTGTTCAGCACTTGACCCTATTTCTACGATGAAAATAGAAGAACTGCTTGTTGAACTTAAAGAAAAATATAGTATTGTCATGGTTACCCACAATATGCAGCAGGCCGCCCGTTCTTCGGATTATACGGCTTTCTTCCTGATGGGTGAGATGATTGAGTGCCAGGCCACGAACACGATGTTTACGCGGCCGAGCAATAAAAAGACGGAAGATTATATTACGGGGAGGTTTGGTTGATATGGCAGATGTTCGCGGAACTTTTACAAAAGAACTTGCGCTGATACAAAATGACTTGATGACAATGGGCCAACTCGTTACGCAAGCTTTAGCCGATGCGGTAGAGGCACTGAAAACAAAAAATAAAGAATTGGCTGATGCTGTAATTGCCGGTGATGACAAAATAGATGAAATGCAGGTAACCATTGAAGATAAAACGGTGGAACTTATTGCGTTGCAGCAGCCAATCGCTAAAGATTTAAGGATTCTTTCTACGGCAATGAAGATGACGACTGATCTGGAGCGAATCGGTGACCATGCTAAAAAAATAGCAAAAATAGCTAATCGTATAGGACAGGATCCTTTGATCAAGCCTTTGGTTGATATACCAATTGCGGCTCAAATGGCACAGGATATGGTCAAAAAGGTACTGAAGTCGTATATTGAACTGGATGTCAACGCAGCAGCTGAAGTATGTGCCGCTGACGATAAAGTTGACGAAATTTGCGATACCTGCAAACGTGATATCTTATTCTATATGATGAAAGATCAGGCAAATATCGAACAGGGTCTCGATTTGAACAAAGTTGTGCAAAGGATAGAACGCATTGGCGACCATGCCACTAACTTGGCGGAATGGGTTATCTACCTCGTTACCGGGCAGCGTGTTCCTAAAAAATAGTTTTAACAAAACCTTAACAATGCCGTAATACTGTCATAACATTCTACCCTTATAATGAAATCATTACCAGAACACAAAAATTTCAAGGGGGAAATAAAAGTGAAAAGTATTTTGAAAAAAGCTACAGTAATGGCGTTAACTTTGGCTGTTGGCATGAGTTTGGTAGCAGGCTGCGGCAGCGATAAGAAAGCTGATAAGGCTGCTGAAACAAAAGTCGAAGGAAAGATTTCTGCTTCCGGTTCAACTGCTTTATTGCCACTTTTGAAAGTTGGTCAAGAAGAATTTTACAAGAAACATGATAAAGTTACCATTAACTTGTCTGGCGGCGGTTCATTCACCGGCCAAAAGCAAGCAGCATCCGGTTCAGTTGATATCGGTAACTCCGATGTTGCGCTGGCAGATGATCTGAAAGATAAAGGTATGGTAGAAACTAAACTGGTAGGCATTCCTTTCGTATTCATCGCTAATAAAGATGTACCGGTTGACAATTTATCAGCTCAACAATATGTAGACATCCTCACCGGTAAAATTAAAAACTGGAAAGAAGTTGGCGGTAAAGACCAACAAATTACTTTGGTCCACAGAGCAAAATCTTCCGGTTCTCGTGCAACGATTGCTGATGTAGTTTTAAAAGGTGCTGAATTCACTGATGCAGCGGTTATTCAAGATTCTAACGGCGCTGTTCGCTCTGCTATCGCAACAACACCAGGTGCCATCGGTTATGTTGATGCAGCTTATGTTGATGAAAGTGTTAAAGCCTTGGCCTATGATGGCGTGAAATATTCCATCGCAGCAGTTGTAGACGGCAAATACCCAGTATATACCTTCGGTCGTATGTATACTAAAGGTGAACCAAAAGGCGCTGTAAAAGCTTTCATCGATTATGTAACCAGCGCAGAATTCCAGAATGCCAATGCTGAAAAACAAGGATTTGTACCTATTACCAAAATGAAAAAATAATATAAAAAATTCATTCCAATATTCAAAGCTAAGTTTAATTAAAAAACCAGGGACATTAATGGACCTGGTTTTTTAGCAATGGGAGATAATTATGAAAAAATATGACCTCGACAGGCTTCGCAACGAAAAACTGGCAAAAAACATCTTGCTCTGCAGTGCTGCTTTTTTGACGGTAGTAATTATTGCTCTTATCATATTCATGGGACAGCAGGGTTTGCAGACATTTTTAGATGTCAACCCTCTTGAATTTTTCTTCTCAGCTAAATGGAATCCTGATAATGGGCAATACGGAGCGCTTAGTTTTATTTTTGGCAGCTTACTTGTGACGTTTCTATCAATTTTAGTAGGCGGCCCGATAGGTATTATGGGAGCTGTCTTTATGGCTAAACTCGCACCAAAATGGATGTGCGAGATCATGAAACCAGCCGTAAATCTCTATATGGCGATTCCATCGGTAGTTTACGGTTTTATTGGTTTGACAGTTGTAGTTCCTGCTGTGCGTGAATACTTTGGTGTGCCTGTTGGCTTCGGTATTTTCACAGCTTCTTTTATCTTAGCGATTATGATTCTGCCAACAGTAATCAGCATTTCCACTGATGCTTTACTGGCAGTCCCCAAAATACTGGAAGAAGGCTCGGTGGCCCTTGGAGCGACCTATTGGCAGACAATTTGGCATATCGTTCTGCCTGCCGCCAAACCGGGAATCGTTACTGCCGTTATTCTTGGTATGGCACGCGCGATCGGTGAAACGATGGCAGTACAGATGGTTATTGGCAATACGCCGCGTCTTGCTGACTCTCTGTTTGCACCGACCAGTACACTGCCAAGCGAAATTGTTGTGGAAATGGGTAATACGCCTTTCGGTTCCACCTGGGGTAATGCTCTGTTCTTGATGGCTTTGGTACTGCTCGTGATTTCTCTTATCATGATTCTTGTCGTACGCAAAATAAGTGCGAAAAAGGCGGTGGCAGCATGAATGCGAAAACACAGGATAAAATAGCAAGAGCATTTTTGTGGTTCATAGGATTTATGCTGATTGC
>CAYLRW010000077.1:0-6177 GCA_964386405.1 uncultured Acidaminococcales bacterium
AGGGGAAGTGCTCTATCCAGTGGAAATTATAAAAATAAAAGGCCAGACCTTTTGTATTGATACAGGTATGACCTACATTCCCTTTTATAAAGTTAACGACAAAGAAATAATCATGCTGGACACCGGCTGGGCAACAGGTGAGCAAAAAGGCATTGCGGAAATCCTGCAAAAAAACGCTTTTAAAATAGTTGGCATCATCAACAGTCATGCTCATATTGACCACAGCGGTAATAATGCTTACTTCCGCGAAAAATATGGCTGCCCAATTGCCATGCCCGCCTGCGAAGCAATGATTTGCAGTTCTCAAGCCAATCTTAAACTTTATTACTATATGCTGTCACTTGCGGAAATAGCAGAACATCTTGGACATATGGTATGCCCCGTAGATTTACCGATTGCCGATAATCAGTCCAGCATCGAAATGTGCGGCATTCAATTCAAAATTCTGCATACGCCAGGACATAGTCCTGCTCATATCTGCCTTTTTACACCGGATGATGTAGCTTATGTCGCTGATGCCCTCATCAGTCACGAAGTTATGACTGGTGCCAAAATGCCTTATGCCTATATTCTTTCCAAAGATTTGCAAAGCAAGGAGAAGTTATATGAGCTTAAGTGCAGCAAATATGTAATAGCACATAAGGGTGTCTATGAAGATATCACTCAACTAATCACAGATAATATTGCTTTCTATCAACTGAGAGCAGAAAAAATACGTGAACTAATCGTAAAGCCAATGACTATGCAAGAACTCATGGCAGCAGTCATTACCAGCTTTAATATTCGGATGGCTACAGTCAATAAATATAATTTGATTGAAAGAATGTTACGATCATATCTGGAATATCTGGATGAGAAAAACCTCATAAAACTAATATTAGTAGACGGATGCTTGAAATATGCAAAATAAGTAAAAACAGCCACACAAAAAATGACCATTTTTCCAAATGATTGGAAGCATGGTCATTTTTATTTATAACGATAATTAAATTTTATGTTTGATAAAAGTATTTTCCTTCAACTCTTGAAAAGCATGATCCAGTTCTTCCTTGGTATTCATCACTATCGGGCCGCCCCAGGCAACCGGTTCGTGCAGTGGCTTTGCAGCCATCAGCAAAAATCTCATACCTTTATCCGAAGCTTTCACCTGCAGACAACTTCCTTCGTTAAAGAGTACTGCATGTTTTTCTGGGATATAAGTTTCTTCAGCGGGATCAAAAGTTCCTGCGCCCTGAATAATATAGATGAACAAGGTATCGCTTCTATTAGTATCAACTGTCCATTCAGCGTCTGGCTTCACTTCCACATCAAGCAGCATTGGTTTGATGTAGTCTCCTTCTACTGCGCCTTTTGTTCCTTGATAGATGCCGCCGATAATATGGATTTTGCTGCTTCCTTCATCAATTACAGGAATATCCGCTTGCGTTATACCATGATATTTAGGCATTACCATCTTATCTTTGGCTGGCAGATTGAGCCACAACTGCACGCCCAGCATTCTTTCACTGGCCTGCGGCATCTCTTGATGAATAATACCGGAACCGGCTGTCATCCATTGGCACTCGCCGTCCAAGATGCTGCCCTTATTGCCTAAGCTGTCGCCATGTTCAATGTCACCCTGCAACAAATACGTAATTGTTTCAATACCACGATGTGGATGCCAGGGAAATCCTTTGATATAATCTTCGGGATTGCGTGAATCGAAAGCGTCCAGCATCAAAAAAGGATCAAAATCAGCAGTATCATTTCTACCGATAACCCGGACCAGTTTGACGCCAGCTCCATCCTGCGTATGCATACCCGTAACAATTTTATTGATAGTTCGTAAGTCACTCATAAAAACACTCCTTCCTACAGCAAAGAATCCAGAAACTTATCTAACCTTCAATTATCAGCTTCTCATTCAACTACGTCGTAGCCAGCTTCTTCAACTGCTTCACGCATGGCAGCCATTGCAGCACTGCCAGTGACAACGGCTTGCTTTTTCTCCAGATCAACAACAGCCGTCTCCACACCAGCAACTGCTTTCAAAGCTTTTTCAACTGCCGCCTTGCAGTGCCCGCAGGACATACCTTCGATTTTGATGATTGTTTCTTGCATAGTTCATACACTCCTTTTATTTTTAAATTTGTTTTACTTCATATGGTTGAAAGCGTCTAAGCCTCAAAGCATTCGTCACAACAGAGACGGAACTGAAGGCCATCGCACCGCCAGCTAAGATCGGTGACAAAAAGCCGGCCGCCGCAATCGGGATGCCTAAAGCATTGTAGAACAATGCCCAGAATAAATTCTGCTTGATATTGCGCATCGTGGCCTTACTTAATCTGATAGCTGCGACAACACCCATCAGGTCACCGCGCATCAGGGTTATATCAGCTGCCTCAATTGCTACATCCGTACCGGTACCGATCGCAAAACCTACGTCGGCGGTTGCCAGCGCAGGCGCGTCATTGATGCCGTCACCGACCATACCTACAACTCTGCCTTCTTTTTTGAGAGCTGCTACTTTTTCTGCCTTATGCTCCGGCAGTACCTCTGCCAAAACATTCTGAATGCCTACACTGTCGCCAATTGTCTTGGCAGCACGCTCATTATCGCCGGTAATCATCCAGACATCAATTCCGAGCAGTCTTAGCTCCGCTATCGCTTGCACAGATGTCTCTTTGACAGTATCGGCTACTGCTATCATGCCAGCTAAAACCTGGTCTATAGCAACCAACATAACTGTCTTGCCTTGCTGTTCCAACTGTTCTTTCTGCTTGGAAGCTGCCGCAAGGTCGATCTTGTTTTCCTGCATAAACTTGTTGGTACCGACGAGCACGATTTTGCCAGCAAGGCGTCCTTGCACGCCATGTCCAGGAGTAGCAACAAACTCTTCAACTCCCGTAAGGGTGTCGCCTGCTTTTTGTCCATATTTGACGATAGCCTGCGCCAGCGGGTGTTCAGAACTTTTTTCCACGCTTGCCGCTGCCTGCACGACTGTATTATCGTTAAAACCTGTCATTGCAATAACATTCGTTACTTCCGGCTGTCCTTTGGTAATGGTACCGGTCTTATCGAGGACAATCGTCGTCAGCTTGTGGGCATTTTCGAGATGTTCCGCCCCTTTGATCAGAATGCCGTTTTCGGCACCTTTACCTGTTCCTACCATGATGGAAGTCGGTGTCGCCAGTCCCAAAGCACAGGGACAGGCAATAACCATGACTGCCGTAAAGTTAATCAAAGCGCGGGTAAAATTACCTTGATCGAAAATAAAATACCAAGCGCAGAAAGTGATTACAGCAATCGCTACCACAGCAGGCACAAAATAACCGGAAACTACATCGGCAAAACGCTGTATCGGTGCCTTAGAGCCCTGGGCTTCTTCCACAATACGAACAATTTGCGCTAGTGCCGTGTCTCTGCCAATCTTTGTAGCTGCGAATTTGAAAGCGCCAAACTTATTAATAGTAGCGCCCACGACTGTGTCACCTGTTTTTTTGTCGACCGGCAGACTTTCGCCTGTCAGCATCGACTCGTCAATCGTCGAATTGCCTTCAACAATTACGCCATCGACCGGTATTTTTTCACCCGGCTTTACAACGATGACATCCCCGACCACCACATCTTCGATTGGAAGATCCACTTCCTGTCCTTCACGCACAACCCGAGCTGTTTTGGCCTGCAGACCCATGAGCGATTTGATGGCAGCTGAGGTTTGCCCCTTGGCCCTTGCTTCTAACAGTTTGCCCAAAATAATCAGGGTAATCAGCACTGCTGAACTTTCGAAATATAAATCAGTTTTGCCGCTAAACATATTAGCCAAGCTAAAGAAATAAGCAGAGGAGGTTCCTAGTGCCACGAGGACATCCATATTGGCACTGCCATTTCTTAACGCATTATAGGCACCGCGATAAAACGGCCAGCCGACGATAAACTGCACAGGCGTTGCTAGCAGAAGCTGCACCATCGGCTGCATAAAGAAGCTGCTAAAGCCATGGAATATACCAAAAGAATGGGAAATCATCGCCAACAATAAAGGAAACGATAATACAACTGAAAGTAGAAAGCGTCTCTTCTGTTTATTAATCTCTGCCTCGCGCAAATCCTTTTCCTTATCTTCACCACCGGCAGCGATATTATGAGCTTCATAACCCAACTGCTTGACCTTAGCCTGCATCTCCGCAGTTGTAAGTTCGCCGCTGTTATACTCTACAACGGCTTTCTCCGTTGCCAGATTGACGTTTGCCGCATAGACACCCGGCAATTTTTGCAGTCCCTTTTCGATACGTGCCGCACAGGCGGCGCAGGTCATGCCGGTAATCGCAAACTCGACTTTATCTTTGATCACTTCATAACCCAGATCATGTATTTTTTGCACCATCGCTTCAGGATTTATCTGTGCCGGATCATAAGTAACAACAGCTTTTTCTGAAGCAAGATTAACAGCGGCTTTTTCAACACCAGCCAACTTGGACAAACCTTTCTCAATACGTGCAGAGCATGCTGCACAAGTCATACCGGAAATTTTTAATTGTACCGACCGTGATGTCGTATTTTTATTTTCCGTCACAGCAATCACTTCCTTTATCCCAACCATTTGCCCGTATATTTTTCTAAGTAAATTCCAGCTCTAAAAAATACTACTTCGTAAAATGTTTCAACACCTGCATTAATTCATCAATACTCTTCTCACCATTATCTTCTTTGATAGCCTTGACAACACAACTTTTCGCGTGGCTTTCCAAAATAAGCATTGCTGCTTTGTTAAGCGCAGCGCGTGCCGCCACAATTTGCTGAACAACATCAACGCAGTAACGCCCTTCTTCAACCATTTTGTCTATGCCATTGATCTGGCCGGCTACTTTCTTTAAGCGCTGTCTGACGTCTTTCTTTTCAGTTTCGTTTAACATTGTTTCTTCCCCTCCATATACCCTACCCCAGTATTGTATATTTAAATTGTAAAACAAATAACCCAACTGGTCAATATATAAATTTAGCAATACAAAAAACGGCCACTCTCTGCCAAATCAATTATTTGGAAAAGATAGCCGTCTTTTTTGATAATGCTGTTTTTACAAAAATACTTATTTATGCGCTTTCAGTTCTGCTTCGGTCAAAACATCAACATAAGCAGTCAACAATCTATCTTCTGCCGCACAACTTTGTTTATAGAACCAATCACGCACGGTTTCACTGATTTCTTCATCAGTACCAACAGCCTGAAGTGGATAGACGGCTATCAATTTCTGTGTTTCTTTGTCCCGCAAACCAATTTTTTCCGCATTAGCAAATTTTCCCATAATAACATCTCCTTTAAGATTTCATTCAAATAAGTAACAAGTCATAGAAAGTGAACCCAAGACGCAGGCATCATTAAAAACAGTCAATTTGTCCTCCTGCTTAGATGCCCCTAGCACATAAAGCAGTGGGTAGAAATGATCGGGAGTCACGAAAGCTGATGTCGAAGAGCTGCCTGCATTGCGGTAATTAATCACATCTGCATATTCTCTCTTAACTATTTTATCTTTAATATATGCATCAAATTCATTCGCCCAAGGATATCCTTTTGCTTCCATATCCCAATTAATCAAAGCAAGATTGTGAACCACATTGCCACTGCCGAGGATCAGAACCCCTTGCTCACGCAAAGCAGCCAGCTCCTGCCCGATTTTGAAATGTGCTGCCGCATCGGCATGTGCATCAATGCTGAGCTGAAAAACCGGAATATCGGCCTTAGGATACATTTTGCAGAGAACCGACCATGTACCGTGGTCAATCCCCCACGTATTATCGATTTGAATTTCCTTATCTACCAAAGCTTTTGTCCGATGTGCCATCAGCGTCGCACCGACAGGTTCATAAATGAGCTTATACAAGGCCTCCGGGAAACCATACATATCATAAATCTGTCTCGGGCTCGCAGTATCCATAATCTTGCTGCCGCGTGTATACCAATGAGCAGAAACAGATAAGATTGCTTCCGGCTTAGAGATATGCGCTGCTATTTTCTCCCAGTTTCTTGTAAAGCTATTGTCTTCAATTGCATTCATCGGAGAACCATGTCCAACAAATAATACCGGCATTTTATTCGTCATATCTTTGCAGTCCTTTCCGAAGTTAAGAATCATTATTAGTTATAATTCTTAATCTAATTAAACCACTTTCTATACTCTTAATTCAATAGCTAATAGACAA
>CAYLRW010000078.1:0-6147 GCA_964386405.1 uncultured Acidaminococcales bacterium
ACCAAAGATATTTTAGCATTTTACCCCTCTTGACGCAAGAGTTTCGAACAATTATACTGTTAGTTTTAAAAATATTCGGCAAATCACTGGCTTCATAGCAAAAAAATCCGCTTGAGCAAAAACTCTCAAGCGGGTTTAGTTTAATCATTACCTTTAGCAAGGTTGGCAAAACGTGTAAATTGTTTATGGAAGAATAATTTAACGGTATCAACCGGACCATTACGATGCTTGGCAATAATCAGTTCAGTGATATTTTTATTTTCCGTTTCCTTATCATAGTAATCTTCACGATACAAGAAAGCTACCAAATCCGCATCCTGCTCCAAAGCGCCTGATTCACGCAAGTCACTGAGCATCGGACGCTTCACCTGACGGCTTTCCACGCTGCGGCTGAGCTGCGACAAGGCAATAACCGGCACATTCAGCTCTCTGGCCAAAGCCTTCAGCGAACGTGAAATATCGGATAATTCCTGTTGCCGGTTCTCCCCGCTCTTTTTACCAGACCCCTGCATCAACTGCAAATAGTCGATAACAATTAGCTGCAAATTATGTTCAACTTTTAATCTGCGTGCTTTGGCACGCATCTCCATGACAGTTATGCCAGGAGTATCATCAATAAAAATCTCGGCTCTGCTCAAACTATCAGCCGCCCAGATCAGTTTTTCCCAATCATTATCTTCCAGTTCACCAATACGCAAACGCGAAGAATCAATACTCGCTTCGGAACAAAGCATACGCTGTACTAATTGTTCCTTGCTCATTTCCAAGGAGAAAAAGGCCACCGCTTTCTTTTCGCGAATCGCGACATGCTGAGCCATATTCAGCACCAAGGCTGTTTTACCCATACTCGGACGCGCCGCAATCAAAATTAAGTCGGAAGGCTGCAGACCGCTTGTTAAATGGTCAAAATCAATAAAGCCAGTCGCAATACCTGTAATACCGCCCTTTTTATTATACAATTCATCAATACGGTCGACGGCACTCATTACTACTTCTTTGATTGGTGCAAAGTCGCGGCTGATTTTTCTTTCGGAAACGCCGAGAATCATGCGTTCGGCATTATCCAGCAAAGAATTAACATCTTCAGTTCCTTCATAACCAGCCCCGGCAATTTGTGTTGATACACTTATTAGTTGTCTTAAGAGGGATTTTTCTTCCACAATTTTGGCATGATAACTTATATTGGCAGCAGTAGGCACAGCATTAGCCAGATAAGTAATGAACTGAATACCACCGACGTCTTCGAGTTTCCCCTCGCGCTTCAAAGCTTCGGTAACAGTTACCATATCGACAGCCTGGTTTTTGCTGAACAAATCGACAATTACCTGATAAACAGCCCTGTGATCCTGACGGTAAAAATCATTTTCCCGTAAAATCTCTGTGGCTTTGGAAATTGCTTCTTTGTCAATCATCATTGCGCCTAAAACTGCCTGCTCAGCTTCGATGTTTTGTGGTGGCACGCGGTCAATCATTTTTACTCAGCCTCAATTTCTACCTTAAATTCCGCAGCAATTTCCGGATGTAATTTGGCAACTGCGGTATAGCTTCCCAATCCTTTGACTGCAGTTTTTAGCTCAATCTTACGGCGGTCAATACCTTCTAAACCCGTTTGCTTGATCAAAGCTTCGGCTACGTCTTTAGAAGCCACCGAACCGAACATTTTACCATTCTCACCAACACGTACTTTCAGTTTTACAATGACTTTTCCGATTTGAGCAGCTAAAACGGTAGCTTCATCTTTTTTCTGTGCTGCACGGTGGGCTGCTGTTTCCTGATCTTTTTTAGCCTGATTTACATTAGCAGCGCTCGCTTCTTTCGCCAATTTTTTCGGTAGCAGATAGTTACGAGCGTAACCGTCCGAAGCTTCCACTATATCGCCTTGTTTACCTACTGATTTAATATCTTGCAGTAATATTACTTTCATTAGTCTCTCTCTCCTCCATCTGTTTTTTGGTCAGTTCAATGATTTGCGGCTCCACTTCGTCCGCATGCACACCCTTAAGCTGTACGCCGGCTACTGTTTGGTGTCCGCCGCCACCTAGTTCTTCCATAATAGTCTGTACGTTAACAGAACCATCACTACGAGCGCTGACCAAAAGTTCATTTTCGGTTTCTGCCATAACGACACTGACCTTGATTTCACTCATCGTAACGAGCTCATCGGCAGCCTGCGCCAAAATAACAGAAGTGTTATCACCACTAGGTGCGTTTTTATAAACTGAAACCGCCAGGCCAGATATTGGTGTCCTGGAATCGGCAACAAGTTTTGCCCTCTGCAGCACTGTCGTCATTTCGTCTCGGAATAGTTTATGGACCAATCCTGGGTCAGCACCATGACGGCGCAAATATGCTGCAGCTTCAAAAGTACGTTCCCCAGTTTGCACAGCAAAGTTTTTCGTATCTACAACGAGCCCTGCATACAAAGCTGAAGCTTCAGATTCATTCAGCTCAAGACGGTCATCAAAGTAAGTCACCAGTTCCGTCACCAATTCACTGGTAGAAGATGACAAAGGCTCAAGATAAAGCAAAATCACATTTTTAATCAAATCCTCTGCTCTGCGGTGGTGATCAATGATCACTTTTTTCGGAATCGCATTCAATACTTCCTGTGACGCCGACAACATTGCGCGATGATGATCAACCAGAACCAATAGGCTCTTGGAAGTCGCTTGCGTTAAAGCGTTGCTGCCGTCGATTATGATAGAACTATAGACTGCATCCCTTTCTTCGGCCATCTCTTTGATCTTTGTCAGCGAATAACCTTGGCCGCTGGTTACAATATAGGCCTCTTTAGAAAGTGAAAAAGCCATCTTGGCAACACCAATCGCAGCACCAAGTGAATCATAGTCTTCATTGACATGTCCCATCACAAAGATTTTATCTGCGCTGAGCATCAATTCATGAATAGCTTGGGCAACTATACGAGCGCGTACGCGCGTGCTCTTGGCTTGGACAATATTTTTGCCGCCGAAAAATTGTATTTCACCGGCTATAGAGACTACCGCCTGGTCACCGCCACGTCCTAAAGCTAAATCCAAACCGCTCTGGGCCTTTTGTCCCAGTAATAAAAGGTTCTTCTCTTCACAAGCTACGCTGACACTGACCGTAGGTGGAATTTTATTGCCGACTTTAATCTCCCTGACTTTGTCAAGAATATCAAATTTGTGTTTGATACACTCCTGTAACGAGGCTTTATTAAAACTAACAGAGTATAAATCTTCATCATATCTAATAAAGAGACCATTCATCTCTTCCGCCCAATTGCTGATAATCTTGTTAACTTCAACAATGACATTGGCTCTCGTGCTCTCACTCAGGCCTTTCATGACATCACTGTAATTATCAAACTGCAGATTTGCCACGCAGATACGTTCATCATCAAATTTCTTTCTCTGACGTTCCTTATCGGTAATGTCCATCAGATAAATGCTCAGGCCGGTAAAATTATCACCATTTTCCTGCGTCATAATACGTCTTACCGTCATTTTGAAAAAACGGTCATTGAGTTTTATCTGTTTTTCTGCATCACGCAGGCTCAAAGTTTCAAAATTATTATCAGGCGGCGGCAGAATATCTTTCAGATAGGCGCCATCGACAGCCTTACCGGCAACCCAGGTCTGGAACATCTCATTCTTCCACTGCAGTTTGCCGTCATTTTCAAAAACAGCAATGCCGATCGGCAGCTGTTGAATAGCATAATTGTTTGCTCTTTCGATGTTTCGAACTACTGTGTCAAGATAACGGTTAAACCAAGCTTCCTTAGACTTGTAAAGCTTCCTGCTGAATAAGTAGACTCCCAAAAGGATTGCTATGCCTACAGGCAAAAATAAGCGTTCATAAACACCGACAATAACAACTAAAAAGCCGATGATGAGTATGAAAACTCTATTGTCACCCCAAAAACTCCAGTTTTTATTAAACATAGCTAACAACGCCCCATCTCAATGTCTACTTACTTGCGTGAATTTGTGCGTATTTTACGAAAATCCATAAATGAATCAAATGCGCCGATAAAGACAACATATTGAGAAACAAATTGGCTGATAAAGATCAATGCAACAGCAATTTTTCCCCACCATCTCGGCAGATTCTTGTCTTTGATATACCAGAAAATAACAGCCAGTCCCTGCATAACTAAAATAAAACTGCAAAGCATCTGCAGGTTAACGCCTAAAAGGTAAGGCACCCCAGCAGGCTGACCGTCAAAAGTAAACACCAAAACTAAAGATAATATATAAGGAATAATCAGCCAACGTGGTAAAGAAAGGCTGGTAAACGGCGGAAATGACTCAAAATGCTCGCCAAGTTTGTTTAAAATAAGCCGCGCTACCCAGTAATTAAGAAAAGCGAGGATAGGCGCACTGATAACAAATGACGCTGGCAGGACCAATCGTATAAGTTTAAAGGAATCCTGAGCAGAAGCCGTCGCAGCCTGAATTTGTTCTTCCGATAATCCTTGCTGTTTATAGATACCGATTATATCGGCCAACGCTTCATCAAACATACCGAAAAACATAGAAATCGGGTCAGAACCCAAAACAACGAATGTAATACCTACACTGATCATTAAAGAAGCAAAGGCCGCCACAGAACTGACCGCTATCAACTTGACAGGAGGAAGCTTTCTGCGCATGCATTCTCCCAACACAAGACCAAGCGGTCCAAAAACAGCCACTAATAACAGAGCGTTCAAAGGACTGATAAGAATCGCAATAACGGCACCGGAGACTGCCAAGGTCATAATGCTCCAACGCAAACCATTACGCATACCGCACAGTATGATTGGCAGACACCAGACAAAATTGACTAACATACCCAAAATAGGTACATAGGTACTTATTAAAGCAAAGACTATCGCGATTGCTGCCAGGATACCAGCTTCAACCATTGCTGAAGTTTTATGTGCCACTAAATTTCCTCCTCCAAAGACATTTTACCAACAAAATTAAAGGGATACACAAATCTATTGTACACTCATTTTACTTAAATGAAAAGAAGCATAACGGCAAAATAAAAGGCACCCCAGCAAATGCCGAGGTGCCCCAATTGCATCTTCAAACAATATCCTTATTCACAAGTAAACGGCAACAATGCTACATTGCGCGCACGTTTAATTGCAGTGGTAAGTTGTCTTTGATGTTTTGCACAGTTACCGGAAATACGACGCGGTAAAATCTTGCCGCGTTCAGTAACATAACGGCGTAACTTTGCAACATCCTTATAATCGATATCTTCAACTTTATCAACACAGAAGCTACATACTTTTCTTCTGGGTTTTCTGCCTCTTTCGCGTTTCATTCGCATAACCTCCATTTTTTAGAATGGGATCTCTTCATCAAAAGCTACCGGTGAGCCGAAAGACTCCATCTCACCTTTGGAAGCACCCTGTTCATGAGCTCCACCGCTGCTTGCTTTACGATCAAGGAATTGGACGCTGCCAGCGATAACTTCCGTTACCCAGCGTTTGCCGCTTCCATCTTTCGCTTCATAGCTGCGAATCTGGAGTCTGCCATCAACAAGTGCTCTTTGTCCCTTTGTCAGACTATTCCCGCATAATTCGCCGACTTTTCCCCATACTACGATAGGAACGAAATCAGCTTCTCTTTGTCCTTCTTGATTAGTAGTAAAACGATCTACCGCTAAAGTGAACTGGCAAACTACCTTACCGCTCTGCGTATAACGTACTTCCGGGTCACGAGTTAGACGGCCCATGAGTATAACTTTATTCATAATATAGTTACCTCCCTGGCTTATTCGCCTTTTCTAATAATCATGTGGCGTAGAATATCATCGGTAATCTTCATGACACGGTCAAGTTCTTTGACAGCTTTTGGTTCTGCGTTGAACGTTACGAGGACATAAATGCCTTCTACAAAATCTTTGATTTCATAGGCCAGACGTTTTTTACCCCACCGGTCAGTTTTTTCTACAGTTCCACCGTTTGCAGCAATCAAAGTGTCGAATTTTGTCACAAGTGCTTCAAAAGTCTCTTCTTCAACTGGTTTAACGATGTACATGACTTCGTATGCTTTCACGAAATCACCTCCTCCTTTGGACTTTGGCTCCTCAATGGGAGCAGAAGAAGTATATAAATTAATATATACAGCCTAGTAATTGTATCATTAGTTTCATCTGATTGCAAGCGAT
>CAYLRW010000079.1:0-6045 GCA_964386405.1 uncultured Acidaminococcales bacterium
GAGTTTTAATTAAGAAGCCTTCTGCTTTAGGGTCAAAGCGGAAGGTTTTTTTGTTTTTAAAACGCAAAAGCAAGTTGTAAAATACGTTTTTGGTAAAAATATTACGATAATGGTAATGCTTATTTATGTTTCTGCAATGGATGCTAGAATAAAATATAAGGGAAAGTATGCTTTCTTTATAAAACTTGTTATTTATGAAGTGAACTCGCTGAAAAAATTAAATTTTAGCAGAAGGAGGGCATTGCTTCTATGATTGATATTCATACTCACCTAATTGATGGCGCAAAAGATCTGGAAACTTCGCTCACCCTTTTGCGCATAGCCGAAGAAGCTGGCACGACGGATATTATTGCTACGCCGATAATAAGTACAAGCATGAATTTTGCAGAGTGGCGTTTGATTAGAGAAAAAACAGAGAACTTGCAAATGGCTGCTAAGGCTGCAGGAATTTCTTTGAATATTTATGCCGGAGCAGAGTTGGAGATGGACAGGAACCTTTTGGGCATTCTGAGGACAGGACAGGAAGACTACTGTTTGGCTGGCAGCCGCTATATACTGATCAAGCTGCCGCAAAATACGATCCCCAGCTATGCCGAAGAATTTTTCTATGAAATTCAGGTCAAGGAATTGATACCGGTCGTCGCTCACCCCGAACGGCACTACTGCTTGGTAAAAAACCCGGAAATACTGCACCATTGGATGAAAGAAAGCGGCGTGTTGGTGCAGAGCAACGTGGACAGCTTCAGCTACAAATTCGGCATAGAGGTCAAGAACTTTGCTGAGCTGCTGCTGAGAAACAATATGGTGAATTTTCTTGGGTCCGATGCTGAAAGCATCGAAAGGCGCAGTACTGATACCCTCGCTTCCATGAAGCTGCTCAGGGAAAGATTTGCACCGGAAATTTTGGAGAGAATCTCTGATACTAATGCACGTGCGATTATCGAAAACAGGTATCTTGATGTGCATGTGCCAAAAGAGCTTTGTCTGCCGTATGAAAAATCGAAAAGCTTTTTGAGCAGACTTTTTGGGTGAACAAGAAAGTGTGGAGCAGTTTTCACAGCAAATATTCTTTAAATTAAAATTTCTGTTTAGAAGGGATTTCACACCTCTTTATAGAAAAGATAGCATATGCTAACACAAACGGTTAATTATGCTTCAAAGAGAGGTGATGATTATGTTTAAAGTCTATGAAAAAGACGGCAGATACTTTTTTGAGTATGGTATGAAGAGAATTGAAACCACGGAATTGATCGATGAGGATTTGGTAGTTCACGACAAGGATTTCGGCTATATTTATAAGAGCAAACTCATTTGCGAATATCGAGTCCCGGAAGAATAGGCGAGCAAAGCGATTAGGAAGACCAAACGGAAATAATAATTTTGAGAAAAGTTTAGTTTTACATTTATTACCAAACAATCTATAATTAAGCAGGGACAAAGAAGTTATCAGCGGGACAGCTGCGTAACTTCTTTTTTTTATGTTCGGTTCATCCAATTACCTATGCAAACAATCACTAGCAGGATAAACAGATTAATGGCTTCACAGTTGGCTCTTCTGCTGGTACTAAGGCGACTAGCGTGTTATAATGGAGAGAATTTAAAGGTGGAGTGGTTACTTTGACTAAATTAAAGAATGGCGACGGTATGGTCTGGCCTTTTGGCAAACGTATCGCGCTCATGCTAACTTTTGATTTTGATGCTGAACTTTTGCGTTATTCCGTGATTGGTAAGGAAGCTACTGGTTTTGCCGATATTTCCAGAGGCAAGTACGGTCCGGATGAAGGGTTGCAGCGTTGCCTTGATATGCTGGCACGCCAAAATCTGCACACGACTTTTTTTGTGCCGGGCAGGGTGGCAGAGCTCTATCCTAAGCAGGTGGCGCAAATTGCCGAGGCCGGTCACGAGCTCGCCTATCATGGTTATGAACACGATAATCGTGTGGGAATTCCTGCGGAAGAAGAGAACAACAATATGGCGAAGAGTGAAGAGCTTCTGAGCAAGTTCAGCGCACGCAAGATTGTTGGTTACCGCGGGCCCTTGGATGTAATGCAGAATTGCAGCCTCGAACTTATGCAAAAGCGCGGTTATTTATACGGATCGACCATGAAAGACTGCGACTGGGCCTATCTGCATGAAGGATGCGGGGCGGAAACGCCGATTGTGGAGCTTCCTACTGAACCGACTTTTGATGATTTTTCTTTTTATTATTTTTCTTACGCTGATAACGCTACTATTACTTGCAGTTATCCGAGCGAGTACGTTTATGACATATGGAAAGACAATTTTGATGAACTAGCGAATGAAAACGACAAGGTAATGGTACTGAAACTGCATCCGCAATTGATTGGGCGATCCAGCCGCATCCGTATGGTTGAACGCTTTCTTGCCTATGCGAGAGCTAATGGCGCCTGGGTAGCGAGCTGTGAAGAAGTGGCAAGCTATGTGCTGGATTTTTATCAGAAGGGTGGTGCTGATCATGCAATGGCCCGATAAGAAACGGATAGCGGTGCTGCTGTCTTTTGACATTGATGGCGAGACGCTGTGGCTTACACGTAATCCCATCAACCGGCAGCACTTGACCAATCTTTCGCGCGGACGCTATGCAACCAAGCAAGGTCTGCCGAGAATTCTTCGCATGCTGGAAGAAGAAAACCTTCAGGCAACCTTCTTTACGCCTGCTTATATAGCAGAGCTGCATCCGGAGGTGCTAAAGGAGATTGCTGAGCAAGGCCATGAAATAGGTTACCATGGCTATATGCATGAAGTAATGCCCACCTATGAGGAAGAACGGGCACTGATGGACAAAGCAGAGAAAATTATTAAAGATATTACGGGGCAGCAGATGTGCGGCGCGCGTATGCCGGATGGCATCATCCATGATTTCCATTTGCAGCTGTGGCTGGAGCGCGGGTACATTTATTCCTCCAATTGGCGCAATAACGACGGACCGTTCCTGCATAAATTGCACGGCAGCGAGATACCGCTGG
Source organism: uncultured Acidaminococcales bacterium (assembly GCA_964386405.1). Lineage (GTDB taxonomy): Bacteria > Bacillota > Negativicutes > Acidaminococcales > Acidaminococcaceae > RZYP01. Next base: position 2,988 of record CAYLRW010000079.1, read on the forward strand.
TGGAATTGCCCAAGGACGGTATTGTCGATGATACCAGCTATGATATGTATACGCTGCAGGAACCGGTTCATTATTATTTGAAGAGTGGCCGCGAAATGGTACAGATTTGGCGTGAAGAGTTTGACGGTTTGGCGGAAGAGGGTCGCATGATGAATTTTGTAATGCATCCTCAGTTTATTGGCCGCCCCGGGTATGTAAGAGCTTTGCGGGATTTTATTCACTATGCGAAAGCAAATGGAGCATGGCTGACCACGGATAAAGCGGCAGCTGAATATGTCTTGGCACAGCATGGTTATGAAGCTGCACCTAAATAAGGGTTAGCAATATATAAGAAAAAAAGGGGAAATGAAGATGAAAAAAAGTTTTTTGAGTTTGATTGCAGTGTCCATGTTAGCACTCGCGGTAGCAGGGTGCGGCGGCGATTCTAAGAAAGAGGCGGCAAAAGCAACCAATGGTAAATTGACGGTAGCTATCAACGCAACATTCCCGCCGTTCGAATCGGTTAAGGAAGGCACTAAGGATTATCAGGGTGTCGACATTGACATTGCCAAATATATCGGCAAGAAGATGAATAAAGAAATCGTTTTCAGTGACATGAAATTTGCTTCTTTGGTACCAACTCTGCAAAGCGGCCGTGCAGATCTAATTATTTCTGGTATTTCTCCAACCGCTGAGCGTCAAAAGGTTGTGGACTTTTCCAAACCGTACTATTTCCCGATGAATGCTATTATCTGTAAGAAAGATGCCAACCTTGATACGCTAGATAAATTAAAAGGCAAGAAGGCAGGCGCTTCCATGGGCACCACCTATTGCAAAGCTTTGCAAGCTGCTGGCGGTATTGAAGTAGCTGAACTCGACAGCACTCCTTTAGTAGTGCAGGATATTCTTAATGGCCGTCTGGATGCCGGTATGTTTGACTCTGCTCAAGCGTCTGTCTTTGTCAAAGAAAATCCGCAGCTCGAAATGCACGTGATCCAAGCTCCGATTACTCTTGATGACACTTTCGCTATTGCTTTCCCAAAAGGTTCCAAAGATGCTGCTGAAGTTAATAAGATTCTGGCAGAAATGCGCACCAACGGAGAACTGCACAAGATTTTGGTAGCTCATCTGGGTGAGACACAAGCTAAACAATATGAGGATGTTGTAGCTAAACTTGATATTGCCAAGTAGGAGATAGATTATGCTAGATTTTGCCGTTCTTCAACCCTATATGCCGTTGTTGTTTTCTTCAGTATGGATTACGCTGAAATTCACTTTTTTCTCTACGATTTTGGGATTCCTGGGCGGGTTCATACTGGCCTTGATTACTTTGTCTAAAAAGTATGTGTATGTTAAACTGGCTGAAATTTATATTTCCATCTTCAGGGGTACGCCGTTATTGGTACAGCTGATGCTGATTTATTTTGCCACGCCGCAGCTGACTTCGTTTACTATCAGCGCGCTGCAGGCTGGTGTACTGGCTTTTGGCCTTAACTCTGCGGCCTATATTTCCGAAGCTCTGCGCGGCGGTATTCTTTCGGTAGACAGAGGGCAATGGGAAGGCGCAATGTCCTTGGGCGTGCCTAAGCATAAAATGCTTTTGGATATTATTCTGCCGCAGGCCATCAAAAATGCGCTGCCTTCTCTGGTCAATGAAAGTATCATGCTGCTGAAGGATTCCAGCTTGGTTTCTGTTATCGGCGTAGCTGATACCTTGCGTTGGGCTGATCTGATTCAGGCTAAAACTTTCCGCGCTTTTGAGGCGTTTATAGTGGCTGCCACCGTTTACTACATTTTGGTCATGGCTTTGAACGCTTTTGGCCGTTATCTCGAAAGGCGGGTGAGGGTCAGTGATTAGAATCGAAAACCTCACTAAGTCTTTTGGTTCTTTGGAAGTGCTGAAAGGTGTCAATCTAAATATTGATAAAGGACAGGTTGTGACCATCATTGGCCCTTCCGGGTCGGGCAAATCGACCCTGCTGCGCTGCATTAATCTGTTGGAGCAGCCTACGGGCGGTTCTATTTTCTTCAAAGGTCAGGATATTGTGCATGAAGCGGTGAAGATTGAAGATGTGCGCAAGAATGCCTGCATGGTTTTTCAGCACTTTAATCTCTTCAGTAACATGACTGTTTTGGGAAATATGACTTATGCGCCAAGAGTAGTTAACAAATTGTCAAAGCAGGCCGCAGAAGAAAAAGCTGTGGAATTGCTGAAAAGGGTAGGACTGCTGGAGAAGAAAGATGTTTACCCGAGCCGCTTGTCCGGTGGTCAGAAACAAAGGGTAGCGATTGCTCGCGCTCTTGCCATGGAGCCGGAGGTCTTGCTATTGGATGAACCGACTTCCGCGCTTGATCCGGAGATGGTCAAAGAGGTACTGGATGTAATCAAAAGTTTGGCTGATACCGGTATTACAATGGTTCTGGTAACGCACGAAATGGGCTTTGCCAGGGATGTATCAGATGTAGTGCATTTTATGGACGAAGGCTGTCTGGTGGAAAGCGGGAATCCGCGCGATTTCTTTACGCAGCCGCAGACGGAACGTGCCAGAAAATTTTTGTCGACAATCATTTAAGAGGCGCTTATGAAAATAATGCTTATTAATCCTGACAGCGGTATGGAAGCCACGGTCTTGTCCGCCCGCTGCCAGCTTTTAAAGGAATATGTAGGAGCAGATGTGGAACTGGCCATGGTTTGTCCGACGCTGAATAATCTGGAATTGGACTCAGCACTGGACGCAGCTTTGGCAGGCCCGGAATTACTATGTCTGGTCAAGCAGGCTGAGCAGGAGAACTATGACGCAGTGGTGTTGTATTGCTTCAGCGATCCTGTCTTGGCGGCCGCACGGGAATTGGTCAAAATACCCGTTGTAGGAGCTGGTCAGGCAGCTTGCCTCTTAGCTCCTGTTCTTGGACGTCAGGCTGGTTTGTTATTGGCAGATGATTTGAGAATAGCAGAGAAAAGGGATTTTATTCTGCAAACCGGGGTGCGTCCTGATTGTATTCCTGTTGTTGCCGGTATTGCCGGCAGAGGGATGGATATGTGGCAAAACAGGGAACAGGTGCTGGAGCTTTTGCAGGC
>CAYLRW010000080.1:0-6030 GCA_964386405.1 uncultured Acidaminococcales bacterium
GGATTCAGGTTTTCCAGCATTTTGGAAGAACAGGTTGTTCTTAAACCCTTGGTGGAAATGTTGTCCTTGATTGCACCCGGAATACCGGCAAGCGGAGCAATTGCTTCACCTGCGGCAATCATTTTGTCGACTTTAGCAGCCTGTGCCAACGCATTTTCTTTGTCTAAAGTTACATATGCCTTGACATCTTTTTCGACTTCATCAATACGGTCATAAACATTATTGGTCAGTTCCACAGAACTGATTTCTTTTTTTACGAGTTTCTCATGCAGTTCATGAGCTGTGCTCTTATATAAATCCACAGTATTTCCTCCTTCTATTCGATAACTCTTGGAACCTTGAAGCCTCCGTCATGTACTGCCGGTGCATTCATCAAGGCAACTTCCTGGCTGACGCCTTCAACCGCAACATCCTCACGCAAAACATTGCTGAGAGGCAAAACATGTGCTGTCGGTTCAATGCCTTTTGTATCCAATTCATTAAGAATATCAGCATAATTGAGGATCTGGTTGAACTGCTCGGTAAATTTTTCCATTTCGCTTTCAGGAATAGTAAGTCGCGAGAGTTGTGCGATATACTCTACATCCTTAGTAGTAACTTTCATTTTTTCACCATCCTAAATCTTTTATAATATTCACCCATCAAGAGAAAATAAAAGAGAAAACTTAACCTATAAATTATAGCACAAAAACCATCTCGTTGACGAGATGGTTTTTGATGGTTATTGTTGTAAAAGGCGCATGAATTCAGTTTCATCGATAACTTTAACGCCTAGTTCCTGCGCTTTGGTCAGTTTACTGCCAGCCTCGGCCCCGGCAACGACATAATCAGTTTTTTTACTGACAGAACCGGAGACCTTGGCGCCGACATCCTGCGCCATTGTTTGTGCCGTAGCTCTGTCCAAAGTAGGCATTGTACCTGTGAATACCAACGTTTTACCATAAAATGGATGACTGGCATCAGTGCCGCTAGCGCCCTTCATTTCCAGATTGAGGCCCAATTTTTTCAGTCTGTATAGTAAGTCCTGATTAGAAGGAACTGCAAAGTAAGACACGACGCTTTCGGCAATCTTTGGTCCGATATCCCTGATAGCGCTCAATTCTTCTGTGCTTGCCTGACGCAGATTATCGATATTGCCATATTGTAAAGCAAGGATGCGAGCAACTTTGGCGCCAACATGGCGAATACCGAGTGCAAAAAGCAGCTTGTCAAAACTTTGCTTCTTACTTTCTTCTATAGCCGCCAAAAGATTTTCCGCAGATTTTTCACCCATGCGTTCAATCTTCAGCAATTGTTCTTTTTGCAGCAAATACAAATCAGCAGGATCTTTTATCAGTTCAGCGGCAATCAGCTGATTGATCACAGCAGGTCCGCAGCCATCTATATTCATGGCGTCACGCGAAACAAAATGAATAAGTCCTTCTCTGCCTAATGCCGGACAATGTGGATTAGTGCAGCGACTCGCTGCTTCACCTTCTCTGCGGATAACTGGCCAGTCACATTCGGGGCAGGTTTCAGGCATCGTGAATTCTTTTTCCTGACCTGTTCTTTTTTCGAAAACAACCCAAAGCACTTCCGGTATAATTTCACCGGCTTTATTAATGACAACACGGTCACCTATGCGGATATCTTTTTCCTTGATAAAATCTTCGTTATGCAGCGTGGCGCGGCTAATCGTACTGCCGGACAACCTGACTGGTGTCAGCACTGCTGTCGGAGTCAAAACGCCGGTCCGTCCAACCTGCAGAATGATATCTTCGACCGTTGTTTCTGCTTGTTCCGGCGGAAATTTAAAAGCAACCGCCCATCTGGGGTCTTTGCCCGTCGCACCCAGCAAATTTTGCTGCCAGACAGCATTGACCTTTACGACTACTCCGTCCGTATCATAAGCCAAAGTAGCTCTTACTTTTTCATGTTTTTCAATCAACTGCCAGACTTCTTCGATATTTTTCGCTTTATGCCAGCCTTCGCTGACACGAAACCCAAATTTAGCCAGCATTTCCATTGATTCAGCATGAGACTCTTTTGCGCCAAGACCAACAGCATACGCAAAAAAGCTTAATGATCTTTTTTCCGTTATCTGCGGATTCAGCTGTCTCAAAGAACCGGCCGCGGCATTACGAGGATTGGCAAACTCCGGCTCACCAGCCGCTATGCGCTCAGCATTCAATCTCATAAAAGCACGCCTTGGCATATAAACCTCACCGCGAACGTCCAATAGTTCCGGAGCTCTTTCTCCCGGAGCTAATTGCAGGGTCAAAGGAATACTGCGAATCGTACGCACATTGTTGGTAACATCTTCACCAACTGTGCCATCACCGCGTGTCGCAGCTCGTACAAAACGTCCTTTTTCATAAATCAGACTGCAGGCAAGTCCGTCAATTTTTGGTTCCACAACATATTCAACTTTAGTGCCCTCCGGCAAACCGCTGTGGACTTTCCTGGCAAAATCCCTGACTTCTTCTGCGGAAAAGACATTGCCCAGACTCAAAAGCGGTGTTATATGCTTTACTTCCTTGAAACTCGGTGCTACCTGCCCGCCGACACGCATAGTCGGTGAATCCGGTGTAATAAGTTCAGGGTACTGACTTTCCAGTTTTCGTAGGTTAGCAACCAGCTCGTCATATTCGGCATCAGATATTTCCGGCATATCCAGCACATAATATAAGTGTTCATGCCGCCTGATTTGCACACGCAGGTCTTCTATTTTTTCCGCGGCCTGCATTTTTAATAAATCATCCATCCGAAATGCTCCCCTCTGACTTTTGCCATTAAACTTTCTTCAATACAGCATATTTCGTCAAAAGACTGCGTACACCTTCACCGGCAAAAGCAACTTTAACTTCCTGCCCGTCGCTATTATCTTTAGCGCTGACAATCGTGCCTAAGCCCCATTTAGCGTGTGTAACCTTGTCACCAACAATAAATTTGGCAATTCCTTGCCCGGCTGCACTTGATGGTACAAAGCTCTTAGTCGGTTTTTTGATCAACCAATTCATTTCACCGACTTTTTCCTGTTTTCTATTTTCAATATCATGCAAAACTCGCTGTTCGACTTCTTTTTTCTTTACTGTCAAAAGTGCGCGCGGAATTTCTTTCAGGAATCTGGATGGTGGATACATAACAGTATGGCCGAAAACCATCCTCATCTTGGCTCCCGTGAGGAACAGATGTTTTTCTGCTCTGGTAATGCCTACATAGCAAAGGCGTCGTTCTTCTTCTATTTCTTCCTCATCCATCAAGGTACGTTGATGGGGGAACATGCCTTCTTCCAAGCCAGCAAGAAAAACTACTGGGAACTCCAGGCCTTTGGAGGAATGCAGGGTCATCAAGGTCAATGCATCCCCATCAATATGAGCATCATCTATATCTGCTACCAAGGCCACATGACCAAGGAAATTTTCCAAACTGTTTTCTTCATCTGAAGCGGCAAATTCCTTCGCTACGCTTAAGAGTTCCTGCAAGTTATCAATGCGGCCCTGAGCCTGCATCGTATGTTCATTCTCCAGTTCTTCCAGATAGCCGGTCCTGTTCATGACCTCCTGCAATAGGTTTTCCACTGGCATAACCGCGGCCATTTCCATCAGGGCAAATACTATCGAAGCCAATTCTTCCAATTTGCTGACAAAACGGCTGCTCAGCCCTTTGACTAAGGTTGGGTTAGAAACTATTTCAAATAGATTGCTGCCGTTTTCCAATGCACAGGCTTGCAGCTTACCAATTGTCGCATCACCAATCCCGCGTCTCGGCACGTTAATAATACGTAACAAGCTCAAGGTGTCATTAGGATTATAAATTACACGCAAGTATGCCAGAATATCCTTGATTTCCTTACGGTCATAGAACTTTTGCCCGCCTACCATGACATAAGGCAAGCCGCTCTTGATCAGCATTTCTTCGAAAATACGTGACTGCGGATTAGTGCGGTATAAGACCGCTACATCGCCAAGCTTGATATTCTCTTCGCGCTGCAGCTCCAATACCTGTTCTATGACGAAACGTGCTTCGTCGCGCTCGTCAACAGCCTGGTAATAAGTAATCGGGGTGCCGTTAGGGTTCTCAGTCCAGAGTTCTTTCGGTTTCCTTGCCGTATTATTTTCGATAACAGCATTTGCCGCGTCAAGAATCACCTGGGTAGAGCGATAATTCTGCTCCAGTTTAATAACTTTGGCCGACGGATAATCCTTTTCAAAATCCAGGATATTCTGAATGTCAGCACCGCGCCAGCCATAAATACTCTGGTCAACATCACCGACTACGCAAAGATTGTGATGCTTTTCGCTCAGGATCTTCGTCAGCATATACTGTACATGATTGGTATCCTGATACTCGTCAACCATTATATAAGAAAATCTTTCCTGATATTTTGTTCTTACTTCCTCATTCTGCTGCAAGAGACGAATGGTTAGAAGTAACAGGTCATCAAAATCCAAGGCATTATTCAGCAATAATTTCTTTTCGTAGGCGCTGAAAATTTCCGCAATCTTTTGCGAATGGAAATCAGCCGCATTGCGGGCATACTCTTTGGCATCCTGCATATTGTTCTTAGCATTGGAAATATGTCCAATGATAGAATTGACCGGGAAATTCTTTTCATCAAGGTTTAATTCTTTTAATACTTCTTTTAATACATTCTTACTGTCATTCGTATCGTAAATGACAAAATTTGAAGCATAACCACCAAGTTTATCAATTTCCATACGCAGAAAACGTGCGCAAAAAGCGTGGAAAGTAAAGAGCCAGACATCCTTTGCCGCAGGTCCGACCATCTTGTCGACACGTCTGCGCATTTCTCCTGCTGCCTTGTTGGTGAAAGTTATGGCCAAAATTTTATAAGGCGGTACACCTTGCGCGAGCAACCATGCAATACGGCAAGTAAGAGTCTTCGTTTTCCCGGAACCGGCACCTGCCATAATCAGCATTGGTCCTTCCGTATGCTGTACTGCTGCCGCTTGTTCTTCGTTCAATCCATGTAAAATTTTGTTCATTTTTTCCTCACAAGTCCATTTCTAAATAATAAGTCTAAATATAATTTTAACAGATTTGTAGCTTTCCTTCTAATGCTTTTTTTGTAACTTTATGCCATAATAATTACAATTAATATTGTTAAATAAGGAGGAAACGCAGCAATTAAGCCGTTGACGCTCTTTGCCGCGTATAATTAAAATGTCCGCTAAACCCTATGTTCCTGCCGAATCCCTCAGCAAACTTTGGCGTGCCCTGATAGAGTTTGATATGCTTAGCGAAGGAGACAAAATCCTGATCGGTCTCTCTGGCGGTAAAGACAGTATGTTTCTTACTGCCGCGTTAGCTGAAGCGCAAAAGTATTCACCCATTAAGTTTGAACTTGCCTGTTACACCGTTGACGGTATGTTCAGCCCCAATTTTCCTGAAAAAGAACTGCAAGCTTTTTGTGCCGACTATGGTCTTACACATTATCACGAAAAAGTCAACGTGATGGAGGCCTGGCAAAATAAAGGCAACACTCCTTGCTTCACTTGCGCCTATTTTAGAAGAGCCGCTACTAACCGCAGAGCAAAAGAACTCGGTTTCAATAAAATTGCCCTGGCCCACCATCATGACGATGCCGTGGAAACTTTTCTTATGAACATTCTGACTTCCGGTCAGTTGCGTACTTTTCTGCCGGTAACCAAGCTATCACGCTCCGGCATGACTGTACTGAGACCTCTGCTTTATTACCGGGAGGCAGAAGTCATTGCCGCTGGCAAGGCAATCGGCCTGCAGCCGCTGAAAAATCCCTGTCCTTATGATGGTCACACCAAACGTCAGGAAATAAAAGAGCATATCGAAGCCTTGGCTGCCATCAGTCCGGAAGTTTACGACCACCTTACGGCTGCTATGCGCAATTCCCCTAATCAGGAACTATGGCCTGAGCAATTAGCACAGAAAGCTATGGTAAAAAAATTCCATGAGTTCTGGCAGAAAAAAGGCAAAAAAGAATAATAACGCCCTGCCACTTGGGCAAAGCGTTATATCTGGTCAGAAGCAAAATCAATAGGTCAAGCTCAC
>CAYLRW010000081.1:0-5941 GCA_964386405.1 uncultured Acidaminococcales bacterium
CGCAAGAGCCTTGTCATTGCCAACCATATTGCTCCAAGCTGCGCCAGCGGCTACAACTGACGAAGTGTCGTTAATAGCCGTGCCTGCCCACATACCAAAGCCAATGTCACTCATTCCAAAAGCAGCCCCCAATGCGGGGAAAATAAATACTGCAATAATATTGAAAAGAAAGATAGTAGAAATCGCATGAGCAACATCCGCGTCTTTGGCTTTTATAACAGGCGCCGTGGCTGCAATCGCAGAACCGCCGCAAATAGAAGTACCGACACCTATCAAGGTAGTCATTTTACCATCAAGGCCCAGCATCTTACCCACAAAATAAGCAGTAGTAAAGGAAGCTGTAAGCGTAATTATTATGATAGATAATGATTCAGTCCCAACTTTCAATACATGAAAAAGATTCATGCTGAAACCAAGAAGAATTATTGAGTATTGCAGAATTTTTTTTGACGTATATTTTACGCCGTCCTCAAAAGCTGCTTCATTAAACACATTAGCAAACAGCTTAGCACTTAATATTTTCGGGAAAAACATAGTCACCAACATGCCAAAGATAATCCCTATTACAGGGCTCCCAACGATTGGAAACATATTACCCAAAAACCAGGCTGGCATCCCAAAAATAAAACAAAATATTATACCGGGCAAGAATTTTTTCATTTTAATCATCAGCACTTATCCTCTCACTTTAGTTAACGACTCCTTTGATTTTACTTAATGATTGTCTTTTTGTAAAATACTATTATATAATAAATATTATAGTGTTTTGCCTATATATGAAGGGATAAAAAAATGACGATACGACATTTAAAAATTTTCATTAAAGTTGCTGACTGCAACAGTATGACAATGGCCGCCCAGGAATTATTCATATCGCAACCCACCGTTAGCCAGGCTATCACTGATCTGGAAAAATTTTATGGAATTAAGTTATTTGAGCGTCTTAACAGGCGTTTGTTTTTAACTGCTAAGGGCAAACAATTGCTGAGTTACGCCCGACATGTTACTGCTCTTATGGCAGAAATGGATCAAGTAATACAAAATCCAGATGAGAACTGCCTCCTATCCATAGGAGCTACCCTGACAATTGGTGAATGTTTGCTTCCAAAGCTGGTGAATATCTTTCTAAAGCAATATCCAGACATGCAAATAAATGCCACCATCAAAAATACTATAGAAATTGAAAAACTCATAATGTTAAACGAAGTAGACTTCGCATTAATCGAAGGTTTTCGCCATTCATCCGATATAATATTTGAACCATTTGCCAACGATGAACTAGTACTAGTTTGCAGTTACGCTCATCCTTTGTCTCACAAAAATGTTTTAACTCATAAGGAAGCAGCTGAAATTGCTTTTCTGGTCAGAGAAAAAGGCAGTGGAACAAGAGAGTTGTTTGAAAACACGATGTCCGTCCATGAGATCAATTGGCATCCCTCCTGGGAATGCAGCGGCTCCGATATTCTTAAAAGTGCAGCTTTAAACGGTATCGGCGTAGCCGTCATATCCAAACAGCTGGTCCAGCATGAATTGAATGAAGGATCGCTGCAGACAATTACAATTGAAGGGATTGAACTGAAAAGAAAGTTCAACCTTGCTTATCACAAAAATAAATATATAACCGAATCAATGAAAACCTTCATATCAATGTGCAAAAATATATAAAGATTTTAACAAAAAGACAGCCATCGTAATGTACGACGGCTGTCTTTAGTCGTTTTTTAGTTATTGCCATGAACAAATGGAAAATATTTGGCGTCTTCTTTTATCATATGACCGACAATGAAGTCATCAAATTTGTCTATTTCCTGGTTACCGCATTCCCATTCACTTTTCCATTCTATTTGCACAGTCGCTACCGGCAGCGCTTTATCTAAATTCTCAGCGTTAAACACACGGTTTCTGCCTGTCTCTTTGGCATGATACAAAGCATCATCGACTCTTTTATACCAAGTAAAACGATTTTCTTCTTTTCTTTTTTCAGCAACTCCAAAACTTGCAGTAACCCTCCCAACAGAAGGATGCGAAAACTCTTCGATAGCAACACGAAGCCTCTCAGCGATTAAAAGTGCATTTTCAGCATCTGTATTCGGCAGCAAAACAACAAATTCTTCGCCACCTGTTCTGATTACGCGGTCCTGCTCCCTTACCTCATTTTGAACAATTTTCGCAACACGCTTCAATACTTTATCACCAACCAAATGGCCCCAATTATCGTTGACACTTTTAAAATGGTCTATATCCAGCAAAAGCATTGAAACTGGTTTTTTGTTACGTTCTGCGTTCTTCATGGTTGTTTCCATGATCTTTGTACCAGCTCTTCTGGTCAAGCAACCGGTCATAAGATCATGTGTCGCTATTTCTTTGAGTTTTTCATTTTCAACACGATATAAGGAAAACAAAATAGTGAAAACACATGTAGTAAAAATAATAGCCACCAACAACGAGGGTGTTCCAAAAAATCTCTTTAAACCTATGAAATAAGCATTTTCGTCATTGGCATAAGGAATAGCATCGGCTGAAACATGTGAAATAAGAAACCACCAATTATCAGCACCATTTATTGTTATCCCTTCATCATGTGTGCCAATTAATTTAGCTCTGGCGTCGACATCAGGGTCAATTAATTGAAAGGTAAACAATCCTTTTGAGCTAAAGAACTGGCCATTTTTTTCTGTTGTAATTCTCAGCCATTCTTCAGGAAATTTGTTAGCAAAAGTATGTTCTGACTTATCCGGATACATAAAAGCCCATTCTTCGTTGGAATCAGGGCCAGCGAGCCAATATCCATCTTCATTTACAAGCTGCACATAACTAGATTCCTGCGTTGCATTTTTGATATTATCAATTACATAGCGTCCAAAATAATTAATAATTAAAATACCACGTTTTGTTCCCGCCTGATCAAAAACAGGCATGCCGAAACGTATCATCGGCTTGGCAGGTTCCTGGATTCTACCGTTTTCCACATTCAAATCCAACGAAGAACGATATATGGTACGGTCTTCAAGTTTAAATGTGTCAGTAAAATATTTAAGGTCACCTTTACTTTGTAACGAAATTTGCTCCACGATTATAGGCTTTCCGTCGTTGAAGTTAATTCTGATCTTTTCATTGCCCTTTGCGTCAATGTAACGAATTTGATCATATTTTTTCATCTTGTCGCCAAAAAGCAACCATTCATTCTCTACGTCTTCTTTAGAACCATTACCATTGATATAATTTCTGAAAACGGCATTTTCTTTTAAATATAACAAATCAGAAACACGTTCGTTTAATTCATTATTGATAAGCCTCTTTTGACCAGAAACAAATATTTTGTGTTCCTTCGCTAAAAATGTTTTATCTAAATCAACGTCACGTTTTTCAAAAGCAGCATAAGCACAAACCAAAACAAAGAATGTTACCGTAAAAGTAACAAGTAATGTTTTTGTTCTTTTGAATGCAAGCTTTAACGAGCTCTCTCTTATATCCATCATCTGTTCCCCGCTTATTTACTGGCTTTTTAAATTATGTATTGCTAAAACATTCGCCAGAACCGTTTATATACCTGCTTGTCATTCCGACGAAATCGCTGTTTTTACCAAATCTGCAATTAATCTACCGAAAACGTTGACCTTTGTAAGGTAAATAAAAAGCACCACATTTTAAAGTGGTGCTTTTTATTTTAAAATATCACAGTTGTTGGAAATTTAACAATATTTTTTATCAGAAGCAAGGGCATGGTTCCATCCTTATACTTCCAATCTTCTTGTCATCTTTTTTGGCCACCATAACTCTACCTGCTTTAGGTCTTGCATGGTCACAATCATACTTTTCAGGGTTAAACGGCTTATTGCGGCAATCCTTGATAATTTCTAATGCTGTTTCCGGTTTGTAATAGGAAAAAGGCAAAATGCCAAATGCAACTCCTAATAAATCGGCTACCTTCTTTTCTAATTTTTCCTGATTATAAGAGAGCTTCTCACCACATTCCTTTATCAAACCGATGTGATATGTGCAAACTTTAACCTCATCATATTTGCAAACACTGTCGTTTTCACTGCAGCCGGAAAGCTGAATAGCCATGGATGACACGATTGCTTCAAGAGCCTCTTCGTACTGTTCATTAGCCATATATCTTATAGCCAAATATGATGCGGTGCTGTCCAAAGCACGCCAATCTTTCATCTTGCCATATGTGAGAAACTCTTTCTCAATTTCGGCGATACTTTTATCCTTCATCCTTTTTTCAGCCATAATATCTCCTCCTTATGGGCTGCTTAAGATCTTAAATAAACGCGTAAGTTATTAATCTGCTTTATTTCTTTTTATTCAATATCTTCGCTAAATCTTCCTGATTTCCTGCTAATTTTTAGTTTTTTCTAACTATTTCGAATAAATTGAAAAAATAAAATAAAGTTTTTTATTTTACCGACTTAACTTCTAAAGTAACTCGCTTTTAAAAAATCGACTGGCAAAATAAAACAGTATAGTCTTAGATAATATGAATATATATAAAAAAGACACTATAGATAAAATCTACAGTGTCCTCAAAGCAAGTAAAATCCAGCTTCAATGATTTCAATATGGTGCGGTTGGTGGGATTTGAACCCACACGGGTCTCCCCGCCACCCCCTCAAGATGGTGCGTCTGCCGTTCCGCCACAACCGCATTGTGGTTAAAAATTACCGTTATAGACAAAAATGGTGCGGTAGAGAGGATTTGAACCTCCACGGGGTTGCCCCCACTAGCTCCTGAGGCTAGCGCGTCTGCCGTTCCGCCACGACCGCGCGTCATGTACTGGCAACGCTAATATGATAGCATATCACACATATCACGTCAATAGTTATCAATACGATTTTTGTACAATTTATAATATTGTCCCCGGTCATACAAAACCTTACGGACATATTCTCGGGTATCTACGTACGGAATGGCTTCTATACTACCGAAATCAGCATCCCAGTTGAATTCTTCCATCCAATTTCTGGTATTGCCGCGCCCCGCATTATATGCCGTCAGCATAAGAACACGATTATGCCCAAATTCATATTCCAGTTCGCTCAAATACCAACAGCCCATACGAATATTTGTTTCAGCTTCGGCGAGCTTCGCCATTTGAAAATTCTGTATACCCATTTCATTCGCAATCCACTTGCCAGTATCGGGCATTATCTGCATAAGTCCGACAGCACCCGGTTTGGATTTAGCCTCTATCCTAAAACCACTTTCATTTTTAATGACAGCTGCGACGAGAAATGGATCCAAATTATTTTTCTTGCTATACTCTATTATTTCTTCCTGATACGGCCACAAATATACGAACCGCATCTGAACTTCATCAGACCTCCAAATTTGCCAGGCTGCAAAGACCAGGCAGACAAAAAGCGCCCAATAAAACCAACGCCTGCTCTTCTTCTTTCTTCGCAAGCCTATCCCTCCGCTATTTAACTGCCTTTTCCCAGGCAGCAATTACTTGTTTTTCTGTTGCTTCCCAATTACCGCTATTATCAATAATCAGCGTTGCATATTTTTTCTTTTCATCCAAAGGCATTTGTGCCGCTATTCTTGCTTGCACAGCTTCTGCCGTCATACCGCTGCGCTCCATTGTGCGTATAATTTGCTTTTCTACAGGCAAGGCAACCAGCCAAACTTCATCAACATTCTTGTACCAGCCGCATTCAATAAGCAGGGGCACATCAAGAATCACAGCACGCTCACCAGCTTGCTTACATTTGTTTAGAAATTTATCAGTTTCCTGCAAGACGTAGTGATGAATTATATCTTCAAGTCTCCTTAAAGACTCTTTGTCATTGAAAACAATTTTCGCTAAGGCCGTTCGGTCGAGTTTGCCATCCCCATCAACACTCTGGGGGCCGAAGGTTTCAACTACCTTATGAAAGCCTTCAGTTCCTGGCAAAACAGCATTTTTGGCCGCTTCATCAGCATCAACAACCTT
>CAYLRW010000082.1:0-5940 GCA_964386405.1 uncultured Acidaminococcales bacterium
TTTGTTGTAGGTATGGAATACTCCTTCTAAATCATATATGTTATAATTTAATGACGAATTTAAAACGGGGGCAGAGTTTGTCCTCGTTTTAAGCTATGAAAGGACTAATTTGATGGACAGCAGGAAATGTTATGCCAAGCTGTTTGTTGCACTGTTTTTTTTGATGCCTTTGCTACTTGGTGGTTGTGCAAACAACGAACAGGGAAATCCTAAAAATGAAAATGAAAAAGGCTATACCGTGACAGACGCTTCAGGAACTAAGCTTACTTTTAAAGAAAGTCCAAAACGTATCGTGTCTCTAAGCAGCAGCGCTGATGAAATTCTACTGGATATGCTGCCGCCAGAGAGAATTGCCGCTCTGACTAATCTTGCAGATGATCCAGGTATTTGCTCCACAACTGAAAAAGCTAAAGCCGTTAAACAGAGGGTGCAGAGCAAAAACGTAGAAGCAATCCTCGCATTGAACCCTGATCTGGTTTTAATGCCAGATTGGCTGGGAGTTGAAAAAGCTCAGAGTTTTAGAGATGTTGGCATTAAAGTATATTTTTACAAGACACCTGTTACTTTGGCAGATATTCAAAATTCTATTCGCGAAATAGCTGCGGTGGTAGATGCACGTGAACAAGGTGATAAATTAGTACTGGCTATGCAGGAAAAATTGGACGGCATCCAACAAAAATTAAAAAATCTGCCAGCTGATAAAAAACAGGTAGTTGTTCCTCTTTCTTTGATGGGGGCATTTGGTGGCAAAGGTACAACCTTTGATGACATTTGCAATTATGCTAATGTTACTAATGGCATATCTGCTGCCGGTATTGATAAGAATGCCGTTATAGCAAAAGAAAAAATAGTGGAGATCAATCCTGATGCCTTTATATTGCCGACCTGGGATTTTGGCAAAAGCGGTGATGCTCAAAGTTTTATTGATGATACAATGAATGATCCGGCATTTAAGACAGTGAAGGCAATACAGAACAATAGATTAATTCGGATACATGATGCTTACCTGTACAGCATTTCCCATTACGCGGCAAATGCTGTAGATGAAATTGCCCGTGCAGTATATCCTGAATATTTTTAAATGTTGAGTTTTGTGTAAAGTAATATAAACAATATCATTTTAATCCATCTTTAATTTTTGGATGGTAGAAAGAGGCGCTGATGGAAACAGTCATAGCTGTGAATGATTTGGCTGCCGGATACCAGAATAAAAGTATTTTGAACAACGTTTCGTTTTCTGTCAAAAGAGGGGAAATGATTGGCATAATAGGACCTAATGGTGCTGGCAAAAGTACGCTTTTAAAAACTATACGCGGTCTTCTACCTAAACAAAAAGGAAGTATTGTTTTATTTAAGAAAGATATTGACGACTTATCTGAAAGGGAATTCGCACGTCATGTGGCTTATTTACAGCAGCATGTGGACGTTTCGTTTGGTTATACAGGTAAAGAACTTGTTATGGCCGGACGGTATCCTTATCTGGAGTGGTGGCAGGGTGAAAGCGCGGCAGATGAAACAATCGTCAAGCAATGTATGGAATACACGGGTGTTTGGGATTTAGCTGATACTTCTGTGGAACAAGTATCAGGAGGGCAGAAACAACGTATTTTATTGGCTAAGGTATTAGCGCAAAAAACACCAATTTTGTTTTTAGATGAGCCGACAACAGGACTTGATATAGTTTATCAGGAAGAAATTTTTCGGTTTTGCGAAACACTCTGCAAAGCAGGAAAAACTGTCATTATGGTTGCGCATGAGTTGAATTTGGCGGCTAAATTCTGCAATCGTCTGCTTTTGGTTGCCAATGGTGGAATTTTGGCTGATGGCTCGCCAGAAGAGGTTTTGGATGCCGGTCATTTAAGCCTCGCCTATAATGTCCCTGTCAAAGTTATAAAAAACCCCAACAGCGGCGGTATTGAAATTACTACTCTTCCTAGCCGTGCAGAAGAGGAACGCAAGGAATCGTTAATTAAAATTATTTGTGAAAACTAGTGCAATTTCAACCAAAAAGTTTTGCATTATTCATAGAGAGATTAAATAAAAGTTATTTGGAGGCTAAAAGATGGATTCAATAAAATTATTGGCAGAGTATTTTGGCAAGGGCGGTTTGGTCATGTGGCCGTTGTTATTATGTTCGATTCTTGTAGTAACTATAGCCATTGAACGTTATTTGTTCTATAAGGAAACGGATTCAGGCAGTGCTTTTGCGGATGAGTATTCGAATTTGATGGCAAGCGGCAAAGTTCAAGAAGGACAGGCGCTTGCGGAAAGCACAAAAGGCGAATGTGCACGTATACTAAATGAAACGATGAAGCTGAATGGCAACAATACGAGAAAGTTCAATTACATGGAAGCACAGGCGGGAATTGTCATCGCTAAATGGCGTAACAGACTTAGCTACTTAGGTGTTATCGTGACCTTATCACCTTTGCTGGGTCTTCTTGGTACAATTGTAGGCATGATTAATTCTTTCAGTATTTTCAATTTAAAATCAGGCCAACCTATGGCAATCACCGGTGGTATCGGTGAAGCGCTGATAGCTACTGCCACAGGACTATGTGTTGCCATCATTGCGCTTTCCGTCCATTCCTATTTTGCACAAAGACTTGATACGGCAATCACTAATATGGAACAATGTTTCTCCGCATTACTTGAGGCTGGCAGCAGGGGTGAAGATTAATGAAGCTGAGAGATAGCAGGCAAGTCAAAACACCGGACTTGATGATTATTCCAATGATCGATATCATGTTTTTCTTGTTGGTATTTTTTATGATAAGTACTATGTATATGGTTGATGTAAAGACTATTCCTATCAAATTACCTACAGCATCAAATGCTTCAGCCACTGCCAGTACAACTTTTTCGGTGTCAATAAAAAAAGACGGCTCCATTTGGTTGGAAGATAAACAAACGGATGCAAGAAGTTTGGCCATGCAGGCACTTATGGAACAAAAAGCAAATCCAAACTTTGCGATTGTGATAAGGGCAGATAAAGATGCGGATTATGGCGAAGTAATTGCTGTATTAGATTTACTTAGAGGTGCAGGAATCAATAAATTTGGCTTGGCAACTGATGTAGGAGCTGGTAAGTAATGGATAATAGCTCAAAAAGATTAAAAATAGGTTTTGTAGGTTCGATAGCTTTCCACCTGTTTTTAATTTTGCTGTTGGCTTTTACTGGCTTTTTTCATTTCAGCAAAACTGATGATAGAATCATTGAAGTTGCTGTTTTAGGAGGAGGCGGCGGAGGAGGCGGTGGCGGAGGCCAAAAACCATTGGATCCGACATCAGAAGACTTTGCAAAAGCCAGAGCAGAAGCATTGAAAAACAGTTCAAAAAGCGGACAAATAAATCCGGAAAATGCTGGTAGTAACCACTCGCAAAATATTGTTGGACAGCCATCAATTGATGATATAGTTGAGCAATTAACCAAAGAATTCGAAAAAAATTCGCCGATGAATCCTGTTTTGCAGGAAAGCTCAGCAGGACAAGATGGTAATCAGGAACAAAGTAAAAATATCGCTGGCGTCAGTGTTACTGAGAATACAGGCAGTGGCGGCGGCTATGGCACTGGACAGGGTACCGGCTATGGCAGCGGACAAGGGCCTGGTTCAGGCAGTGGCAGCGGTGGTGGTCATGGGGCTGGGGAAGGAACTGGCATGGGCGACGGTATTGGCTCTGGGGTCGGAACAGGCAATGGCGGTGGCACAACTACAGTTGCACCGGCAATACCACCAAGGCTTATATCACACCAGGAACCTAATTATCCAAGCAGTGCCAGAAGTGCTGGTATCGAGGGAACTACAACTGTGCGCATGCTGGTTGCCGCTGATGGTAGTGTTGATGAAGTAACAGTTGATGGTTCGTCTGGTTCTGATGCTTTGGATGCTGCAGCTGTCTCGGCCTGTTATAAATGGAGTTTTATTCCTGCAAAAAATGGGATGGGGCAAGCTATTAGTTGTTATGTTTATAAACCTATTACTTTTAGAATGAGGTAAAAAAATGGTGGACCAATGGAGTAAGTTATGATCGGGAATTTTACAAGATACTATAAACCTTACAAGCTAACTCTTTACGCCGTTATAATTGGCTCCCTTCTTGCCGCCGGTCTTGACCTTGTATTTCCTATGGCTGTCAGGTATGTTCTGAATGTTGTAGTTCCCCAAAAGGAAATAGGCAGTCTTGTTTTTTATGCTGTGACACTTGTTTTCTTATATATATTAAATTATGTTGTCTTATTTTTTGTCAGTTATGTGGGCCATATGTTAAGTGCACGGATGGAAAATGATATGCGGCGGGATTTATTTACCCATATGCAAAGCATGTCATTCAAATATTTTGATAATGCACGTACAGGTCAATTGCTTACAAGACTGACGAGTGATATATCTGAGATCGGCGAGTTGGCCTTTCGCGGGCCGAATGATTTGATTGTCTGCAGTATAACCATGCTAGGCACAATCGTTTTACTTTTTTGGATGAATTTGTCACTGGGTGCTTTGGTAGCTGCACTTTTGATTTTAAAAACAATTCACACCATTTATGTGAATAAGAAGATGAAAGTAGCTTTCCGTGCCAATCGGTCTAAAAACGGTGAATTAAGTGCACAAGCTGAAGAGAGTTTGAGTGGGATACGAGTTGTAAAAGCTTTTGCGCGTGAAGAGTATCAATTAAATAAGTTTTGGGGTAAATGTCTCGAATTGTTGCAGACGAGAAAAAAATCCTATAAAATTTTGGCACATTTTGCAGGCAGCGTGAATTTTTTCACTAATTTTGCCAATTTGGTAGTTATGTTTGTTGGTGGTCTATTAATAATTAAGAATGAATTAGCTATGAGCGATTTTGTAGCGTTTTTGCTGTATGTCAACCTGTTTATGAAACCTATGTTCAGATTGACCGTTTTTACTGAGATGTATCAGCGAGGCATGGCAGGGTTTCATCGTTTTCAAGAAGTAATGAATTTAAGTCCGGATATTGTCGATGCAGAAGATGCCCTGGAGGAATGGCCGATAAAGGGAGAAATTACGTTTGAAAACATTACTTTTGGTTATAATGATGATAGAAATATTATATCCGGTTTGAATTTAAAAATATTTCCGGGTGAAACAGTAGCTTTTGTCGGTGAAACTGGCGTTGGCAAAACAACAATTGCGAATATGCTGCTAAGGTTTTACGAACCGGATGCAGGCAGAATTACGATTGATGGCGTAGATATCAAGAAAATAAGGCAAAAGTTTCTTCATGAAAATATAGGGCTTGTGCAGCAGGATGTTTTTTTGTTTTCAGATTCTGTTTATAAAAACATTGCTTTTGGCAAACCAGACGCTTCGCTTGCTGAAGTGAAAGAGGCTGCAAAGATGGCCTCGGCTGAAAGTTTTATTGAAGAATTGCCTGAAAAGTATGCAACAGAAATTGGTGAACGCGGTGTTAAATTATCCGGTGGACAGAAACAGAGAATTGCTATAGCCCGCATGTTTTTAAAGAAACCGCCGATAGTTGTTTTGGACGAAGCTACTTCTTCTTTGGACAACAAAACGGAAAAGGTTATTCAGTTATCTTTAGAAAAACTTATACAAAATAGAACGACTTTGATAATAGCACACCGTATGACAACAGTTATTAATGCTGACCGCATAGTTGTTCTTGATAAGAACGGTGTGGCGGAGATTGGCACTCATCATGAACTTATGAAAAAACAAGGGATATATTATAATTTATATAACTCACAGCTGGATGAATAGAATTTTTGACAATACAAGTAAACGAAGCTGACTGCATATTCGCAGTCAGCTTCGTTTTTTAAGATGCGTTTTTAATTTAAATAATATATTAATATTTACAATATTTCTTCGCGCACAAGCTGGTTGATCATTTTTTGCTTGCCGAGAACCCAAAGCAGATCGTTTTTTTCAAAAACAAGTGAGATATTAGGGTTAACGA